>CALGWE010000115.1:0-1056 GCA_937935915.1 uncultured Clostridia bacterium | reverse complement strand
AAGTTTATTTAAAAGGTTCTTTAAGTCAAAAGGTATATATAGGGGAGCGGTTAAAAATAGAGGGTAAGGTACAGGCTTTTCCGTCTGCGATGAATCCAAGTGATTTTGATTACGGACAGTATTTAAAAGGGAAGAATGTAGTAGCAGTTATCAAAGGAAAAGCAGAAGGACTAGGTGGGAATAAACCCTATCTTGCCACCTTGAAAGAAGCATTAAAAAATGCCTTACAAACTATTTTTAAAGGAGAAGATGCGGGGATTATGCAAGCTGCCTTGTTAGGGGATAATGATGCCCTAATAGATGGCACACAAGTTTTATATAGTAAAACGGGTATTGGACATATTTTATGTGTTTCAGGTTTCCATGTAGGGCTTATTGTAAGTTTCTTATTAGGACTATGTAGCTTGGTGAGATTATCCTATAATAAGCGTTATATAATGAGTATCATTGGTGTATGGGGTTATGCTATGCTAACGGGGATGGCAACTTCTACAGTACGTGCAAGTATTATGGCGACTTTGGTCATGGTGGCGCGTATTATTTGGGCAGAAGAAGACTTTTGGACAAGTATTACTTTAAGTATGCTGCTGATTTTAATTTGGCGGCCTTATAGTTTATGGACTATGGGTTTTCAGCTTTCCTTTGCTGCAGTAGCAGCTATAGGGGTGAGTCAAATTTATCTTAAAAAATGGCGAAGTGAGGTAAGGGGATTAAAAAAGAAATTATTACAAATAATAATCCCTTGGTTAGTGATTACACTCCTTACAAGTCCAATTATTGCGTTTCATTATTATGAAGTGCCTTTTTTAAGTAGTGTACTCAATCTTTTTATTTTGCCACTATTTTCAGGGCTTATTATATTAGGCTGGCTTGTACTTGCCATTTATTTAGTAAGTGGACTATGTGTGCTGCCAATTGTCAGGGGGATAAGTATTTTATTACAAATAGTTACCTGGCTCTGTAAAGTCGTACTTACAATGCCTTTAGGTACACTATGTATAGGAAGACCTACAGTGTTTATGCTAATTGGTTATTATGGCATTTTAATACTTATTG
>CALGWE010000114.1:0-3277 GCA_937935915.1 uncultured Clostridia bacterium | reverse complement strand
TAGTTTAGATGGACGTAAAGAAGTTAATGATAACATGCGTCCAACTGCAAATGGTAAAGGAAGCTATGATGTAATTTTACCTAAATTTAAAAAGCTTGTTGAAAAACGTGGTAACAAACAATATTATCTTCGTGGGACATTTACACACCACAACTTAGACTTTGCAGAAGACGTAAAACATATGACATCAGAAGGTTTCAAAGAAGTATCTGTAGAACCAGTAGTTGCACCAAATGAAATGGATTATGCAATCAAACCAAATGATGTTGCGGCGCTTTGTGCAGAGTATGAAAAACTTGCAAAATACATTGTGACACAAACAAGACAAGGCGATGGCTTTAACTTCTTCCACTTTATGGTTGATTTAGAAGGAGGTCCATGTGTACATAAACGTCTTGCTGGATGTGGTTCAGGAACAGAATATTTAGCTGTAACACCAGAAGGAGATCTTTACCCATGTCACCAATTCGTTGGTATTCCAGAATTTAAAATGGGTGATGTAAATGTAGGTGTAACAAATACTGAAATGCGTTCTAAATTTGAAAAATGTAACGTTTATAGCAAAGATGAATGTAGAAGCTGTTGGGCTAAATTCTTCTGTAGTGGAGGATGTGCAGCAAACTCTTACAACTTCCATGGAGATATTCATCATGTATATGAAATCGGCTGTGAACTTCAAAAGAAACGTTTAGAATGTGCCATTGGTATTAAGGCTGAATTATCGTAAACTAAAAATGTCACAAAATACTGCATATTAGGGCTTTTTAATTGACTATATTGTACACAAATTATATAATCAATTTAGTGTCACAAAAGAGGAATTAAGGAGGAAATGTGATGGGCAATAAAAGAAAAACAAAAAGTATTTTTGCCTTGCTCCTTACTTTAATTGTCATTATTGGCTTAGGTGTAACAGCTTATCTTGCTTGCACAGTTGTAAGCAAAGGACAAAGCACAGTAACTGAAAAAGTTACTACAGAAAGTACAAAAGATGAAGCCAATGAAACAGCAACTGAAGATAAGGCAGCAACTACAGAAGATGCAGCAGCTCAAGATGAGACTGCAGCAACAGAAGAAAGTACAGATGGTACTACAGTAGAAGCAAAAGATGATGCTAAAGTAGAAAATGCAGAAGCAACTGATGTAAAAGAAGTTGAAGCTGAAAAAGTATCATTAGTAGAAAAAATATTTGGGGAAAAACATATCCACTTAGGTCTTGACCTTCAAGGTGGGGTTAATATCGTTTATCAGCCAAAATTAGACCGCGCGCCAACAGAAGATGAAATGGCAGCAGCTAAATTAATGATTCAAAAAAGATTAGATGCAAAAGGTTATACAGAAGCTGAAGCATCTATTGAAGGTGGAAACCGTATTCGTGTTGAAATTCCAGGTGTAGAAGATCCTCAAAAAGCAATTGATGAAATCGGTGCAGCTGGTATGCTTAGATTTTTAGACCAAGAAGGTAATGAAATCTTAAATGGTAGTAAAGTTGCTAAAGCATCAGCACAATATTATACAGAAAATGGTGTTAACAAATATGGTGTAAGCGTTGAAATGAACGCAGAAGGTGCAAAAATCTTCAAAGAGTTTACAGAAAACCATAAAGGCGAAATGTTAATCATCTTATTAGATGAAACACCACTTTCATATGCTACAATTCAAGATGTAATTTCTGATGGTAAAGGAATGATTAATGGTTCATTTACAGCAGAACAAGCTAAAGACTTAGCAGATGGTATCAATGCTGGTTCGTTACCATTCGCTCTTGAAGCAATTACATCAACAGGTGTAGGGGCTAAACTTGGTTTAGATGCACTTAATACAAGTTTACTTGCAGGGGCTATTGGTCTTGTACTTATTATGATTTTCATGGTTTGCTTATACAGACTTTGTGGTGTAGCTGCAGATATTGCACTTACACTTTACATTGCATTACTTATTTTAGTACTTAGTTTAATGAATGCAACACTTACATTACCAGGTATTGCCGGTTTACTTCTTTCTATTGGTATGGCAGTAGATGCGAATGTTATCATCTTTGTACGTATCAAAGAAGAAATGGCAGCTGGTAAAACAGTACGTTCAGCAGTAGATGCTGGATTTAACAAAGCATTTAGTGCGATTTTAGATGGTAATATTACAACACTTATCGCTTCAGTTGTACTTTATGTATTTGGTACAGGTCTTATTAAGAGCTTTGCCACAACACTTGGCATCGGTATTATTTTATCTATGTTCACAGCACTTGTTGTTACAAGATCAATCTTAAAATGCTTTGTGGGTATGGATATTAGAAAACCATCTTTATATGCCAAAGTAAAAAAACAAAGTGAGGAGGCCTAGTTATGAAATTTATTGAAAGTAGAAAGAAATTCTATGCATTATCATTAATAGTTATTATAATAGGACTTCTTGCAATGGGTATTAATGGCGCAAGAGGCAAAGGCTTCTTCGAAAAAGATATTGAGTTCACAGGTGGTTCTTATATCCAATTCGACCTTGAAAAACCTCTTACAAACGAAATTAAAACAGAACTTGCAAAGATTGCAACAGATGTAACAGGTGATGCGAATCCTCGTATTACAACAGCGGATAAAACTGGTGTAATTATTACAATGCAAAGAACTGAAAATGCAAAGAGAATTGAACTTTATAATACAATTAAAGAAAAATATAACTTAAAAGCAGATGTACCACTTGCTCATGAAGATTTCTCAGCTACAATCAGTGATGAAATCAAATGGGGGGCTATTAAAGCCGTTATTGTTGGTGTTATCTTAATCTTAATTTATATTACATTTAGATTCAAAGATTATAAATTTGGTGTAAGTGCCGTTATGGCGTTAGTACATGACGTACTCATTATGCTGACAGTATACGCATTATTCCGTATTCCACTTAACAACTCATTCATTGCTGCTATGCTTACAATCGTAGGTTACTCAATCAATGATACAATCATTGTATTTGACCGTATTCGTGAAAATAAAGCACGTAAAGGTTATAAAGAGGGACAAGCAGTGCCAGCAGAAGTTGTTAACAGCAGTATTAATCAAACATTAAGTCGTTCAATTTGTACATCTATTACAACACTTATTATGGTTGTATTACTTTACATTTTAGGAACAGACTCAGTAAAAGAATTTGCGCTTCCACTTATCGTAGGTGTAGCAGCAGGTACTTACTCATCTATCTTCGTAGCGAGTCCATTATGGTTTGACTTAAGCCGTAAAGGGAAAAAAGCTACAGCTAAATAATAATATTTAATATATAGCAA
>CALGWE010000113.1:0-2067 GCA_937935915.1 uncultured Clostridia bacterium | reverse complement strand
GGTGGTCTTGATACTTCTGTTATCATTCCATGGCTTAAAGAAAATTATGATTATGATGTTATTGCTGTATGTATAAATGTTGGTCAAGATGCAGAATTAGTTGGTCTTGAAGAACGTGCACTTTCAATGGGTGTTAGCAAAGTTTATGTTGAAAATGTAAAAGATGAATTCATGAGAGAATATGTATTCCCAATGATTCAATCTGGTGCTGTATATGAATCTAAATACTACTTAGGTACATCTATTGCACGTGCTGTTATCGCTAAAACATTAGTACGTATCGCGCTTAAAGAAGGCGCTAGTGCTATCTGCCACGGTTGTACAGGTAAAGGAAATGACCAAATCCGTTTCGAACTTGGTATCGCTGCACTTGCACCACATCTTAAAGTTATCGCCCCATGGCGTATTTGGGATATTTCATCTCGTGAACAAGAAATCGCTTATCTTGAAGAACGTGGTCTTCCAGTACCAATGAAAAAAGAAGATAGCTACAGCCGTGACCGTAATATGTGGCATATTTCTCACGAAGGTCTTGAACTTGAAGATCCAAGTAATGCACCAAACTATGATTCCCTTCTTAAACTTGGTGTATCTCCAGAAAAAGCTCCAGATGTAGCAACTACTATTACACTTACTTTCAAAGAAGGTGTGCCAACTCACTTAGATGGCGTAGAAATGGATCCTTCTTCTCTTCTTGAAAAACTTAATGAACTTGGTGGCGCAAATGGTATTGGTATCGAAGATATCGTTGAAAACCGTGTTGTTGGTATGAAATCCCGTGGTGTTTATGAAACTCCAGGTGGGGTAATCCTGTACAAAGCTCACGAAGAACTCGAACACCTTACACTTGATCGTGAAACATACCGTTACAAACAAGAAATCGCATTAGAATTTGCTGATATCATCTACAATGGTAAATGGTTCACACCTCTTCGTGAAGCACTTCAAGCTTTCGTAACAAGCACACAAAAAGTTGTAACTGGTGAAGTTAAATTAAAACTTTACAAAGGAAATGTTATTCCTCAAGGTGCAACTTCTCCATACTCACTTTATAGTGAAGACTTAGCTAGCTTCACAACTGGTGACCTTTATGACCATAAAGATGCAGGTGGATTCATCAAACTTTACGGTTTACCACTTCGTGTACGTGCTTTAAAACAAGAACAAGCAAAACAAAATAATAACTAAGATTTTTTAGGAGGCTTTTATGAAACTTTGGGGAGGCCGCTTTGCAAAAGAAACAGATGCGTTAACAGATCATTTTAACTCTTCTATCTCTTTTGATCAAAGGCTTTATAAACATGATATATTAGGAAGCATTGCCCATGTGGCAATGCTTGGTAAACAAAATATTATAAGTCTTGAAGAAAGTAATGCAATTCAGGCGGGACTTTCTGACTTACTTTCTGATATTGAAGCAGGTCATGTTTCTTTTGATGAAAAAATGGAAGATATTCATATGAATATCGAATCACTCCTTATTTCACGTATTGGGGATGTCGCAAAGAAAATGCACACTGGACGTAGTCGTAATGACCAAGTGGCATTAGACGTAAGACTTTATACCCTTGATGAAATTAAAACATTAAAAGAAATGCTCTTTACACTCATGAAAGCTGTAACAGATATTGCTAGTCTTCATACAGAAACAATTATGCCAGGTTACACACATCTTCAACGTGCACAACCTATTACCTTTGCGCATCATTTAATGGCATACTTTGAAATGTTTAAAAGAGATTATAAACGTTTAGAATTTGCCTATGAAAACACAAATTATTTACCACTTGGTAGTGGTGCTCTTGCGACGACTACCTATCCTTTAGATCGTGATGATGTGGCTAGCACTCTTCACTTTAATGGAATTTGTGAAAATAGCATTGATGGTGTGTCTGACCGTGACTTCGTCTTGGATTTACTTTATACACTTTCTACACTTATGATGCATCTTAGTCGTCTTAGTGAAGAAATCATTCTTTGGAGTAGTCATGAATTCCACTTTGTAGAACTTGATGATGCTTATAGGACAGGTAGCTCAATCATGCCTCAAAAGAAAAATCCAGATAT
>CALGWE010000112.1:0-2929 GCA_937935915.1 uncultured Clostridia bacterium | reverse complement strand
CACATTTTAAAACATACTTTACAAGTTTTAATAACTATTATGTGGTTGAGAAACCTGAAATTAAACGTAGATTTAGAAAACCTAAAAAAGATTATTTACGTGTAGAATTTAGAGGTATTTCGGCCTCAACATTAGTAGCCCTCTATAATCATGTTTTTTCATATATTGAACTTACCAAACAAATAGATGAGGGGCTGATTAAAACATTTAGTTATAGCATTGTGACAACACTAGAAAAATTACAACAGCTATATATGATTTTGCCAGACGACAAATTTTTAGAAGCAGTACAAAGTGCAGAGCAAGTCTTTAAGGGAATGTATAAAACGGCACTTGGTATAGATATTTCTCTCATGTCTAAGCCTGAAAACCATGAGCAGCTCCTAAAACAGTTTAAGGAAGATGTAAATATTGTAGGAAGTTTCTTTAATGAATTAAATTAACCCTTTTTTATTTATAGGGCTATATGCTGATGAGATGCGTGAAAAATGTAGAATATTTATATAACATGAATATAGGCGCGTAAATGTATAGTATGTTATAATGTGATTACAGAGCAGGGTAGAGTATTGAGCGTTAAGTGCTATTGTTACGGAATGTTGAACATAGACGAAAACCTCAGGTTGCGGTTCATTACTCGCATTCACTGCAATATTATTATATCAAGTTATAATAACGTTGTTTTTCGTGAAAACCGGCTCCTTATTAATTTTTTTAAGGAGGCATTTTTATGCAAAAAAGTAACAAAACAAATCTTTTTCCTATGGCAGCAACGGCCATTCTTGTTGCGATTAGTATCGTTTTAAGTGGGTTAGTTTTTTATATTCCACTTTTTGGATTCCCTTCTGTAAGATTTTCTGTCACAGGTATTCCAATTTTTTTAGCAGGTAGTTTATTTGGAGGTGTATATGGCGCTATTGCTGGTTTCTTAAGTGACATTATTGGCTTTATGTTCACAAGTGGTGGGGCACCGTATCATCCAGGTTTTACAATTAACTCTATACTAGTAGGCCTTATTCCGGGAATTATTTTCTCACAGATTAGAAAGAAAAAAATTACTGTCTCATTTAATAAAATTAACTTTATGATAGGATTAGTTGCGGCAGTAGGAGCAGTTGTTTATATTAACTTTATTGGTATTCATGAAATTGAAGAGTTAGGAAACATAATGGGTATGCCTACAAATATTGTATTAAGCATTTTAATGATCATCATTTTTATCGCTTTAGTAGGTCTTACAAGGTATGTACAAAATAAATTTGGAGATAGTGATAGTTGCTATTCAATTGATAAGATTATCTTTGTGAAAATCTTAAACTATATTGCCATTCAACTTATTTGTACACCAGTATGGCTTAATCAACTTTATAATCTTCCAATTGTAGCATCAGTAATGGTTCGTGTATTTAAGGCACTTATTGATTTACCATTACAAATAATGCTTGTGTACATTATTATAAAGACGATTCCAGTTAACTTAAGAAAGAAATATTTAGTATAAAGGAAAGGTGCCATAAGCGGCACTTTTCTTGGTTTTAATGCAATTACTTAGAAGGGTATGCATAATGCCTAAGAAAGGGAGAATTAGAATGACAGAAAAGTTAGCATTAGAGTATTTAGAAGCATTTAATGGTGGAGGTATACGTTTAGGCCTTGATAATATTACACGTCTTATGGCGCGTCTTGGCA
This sequence comes from uncultured Clostridia bacterium, assembly GCA_937935915.1. Taxonomy (GTDB): domain Bacteria; phylum Bacillota; class Clostridia; order Lachnospirales; family Cellulosilyticaceae; genus Cellulosilyticum. Next base: position 1,240 of record CALGWE010000112.1, on the reverse strand, counting down.
ATCCTGAAGCGCACCTTAAGATTATTCATATAGGCGGGACTAATGGTAAAGGTTCAACCAGTGCATTTATTAGTAATGTATTAAAAGAAAATGGTTATAAGGTAGGTGCTTTTAATTCACCTTATTTAGTAACGCCTAGAGAGAATATTCGTGTGAATAATGTGGATATTAATCCTTCAGAATTCCTGGCGTGTGTACAAAAAGTAACTGAAGTAGGTAGAATATTAAGAGAAGAAGGACATGAACCATCTTATTTTGAAATTATGGTAGGTGTAGCTTTTACATATTTCTATGAGAAACAAGTGGATTTTGTAGTCTTAGAAGTAGGTTTAGGTGGGGCTTTAGATGGAACCAATGTAATTAAAGAATCTCTTGTCTCAGTTATTACTAAGATTTCCATTGATCATAAAGACTTCTTAGGTGACAACCTTACAAGTATTGCAATGCAAAAAGCTGGTATTATTAAAGAAAATGGTTTAGTCATCACAGGGACTCAAGAAAAAGAAGTTTTAGATGTATTAGAAAGTGTTTGCAGTGAAAAGAAAGCACAGCTTATAGTAGCACCTTGTGATCAGATTATAATCGATCATGTTTCAGCAAAGGGTACAGCTTTTAGATTACAGGAAGAAGCTTATGAAATTAGCTTAATAGGTGCACACCAAGCCTATAACTGTACAATCGCTTTAGCAGTGATAGGAAAATTACAAGAGTTAGGTGTCCACCTAGATAAAGCAATGATTAAAAAAGCTTTACTTGAAACAAAATGGGAAGGAAGATTTGAAAAAATTGGGGACTCACCTTTATTCTTTATAGATGGTGCCCATAATGTGGATGGTATTATGGCTTTAAGAAATACAATTAATGCTTTAGAAAAACGTTATACAATTGGGATTGTAGGGATGCTAAAGGATAAAGAAGTAGAAGAGATGTTAGATATTATTATGCCATGCTTTGATACTTTAATTGTCACCTTACCACATAATCCAAGGGCTATGACGCCAAAGTGTCTAGGCGATAAAATAAAGGCTTATGGTAAAGAAGTATATATCGTAGGGGATGTACATGAAGCCAAGATAAAAGCATTAGAAGTTGCTAAAGAACATAAAGATAGTCAAATTATAGGCTTTGGTTCTCTATATATGATTGGGGAGCTTAAAGAAAAGTAGAGAGTGTAACAAAATAGGTCCGCTGAGGTAGTGGTGGGTGAGAGGATACTCCTTCCGTAATTTATGAGAGGCTA
>CALGWE010000111.1:0-3632 GCA_937935915.1 uncultured Clostridia bacterium | reverse complement strand
TAATCATGTGCCTATCCCTTATTATGTAGTTATCGTTTTAGATAAAGAATTAGAACGCAAAGCAGAATTTATTCAAACACGTTTAAAGAAAGAAGAAAATCTAGGCATGAGTATTCTGTTTGCTTATGACCAGATTAAAGATTTACCAAAAGAATGTGGCAGTGTTGTAGAGCTACAAGGTGAGGATGCGAAATTATATAACAAAAATGATATTTCAGGTGTTACAACATGTTTTAAGACAGAACAGCATAATGTAGCCAATATAAGAAAGTTAGCATCTAAGCTTGCGAATACTCATTTAGATACATTAGAAAGTGCATATATATTACCGGATATGATTACATTCTTAGAATTATTTGGTGTAGATAAGGTAGAACATTTAAATGCACTTGCTAGATGGCATCAAAATGACCCAACCACTTCATTAGAAGCACCTATTGGTTTAAATCAAATGGGAGAGATTTGTGGATTGGATTTACATGAGAAATATCATGGGGCTCATGGGCTTATTGCAGGAACTACAGGGTCAGGGAAAAGTGAATTTATCATGTCTTATATTTTATCCCTAGCTGTTAACTATCACCCACATGAAGTATCATTTATCTTAATTGATTATAAAGGTGGAGGAATGGCAAAGGCCTTTGAGAAACTTCCACATATAGCAGGGATTATTACGAATTTAGATGGTAGTGCAATTAGTCGTTCTTTAGCATCTATTCAAAGTGAATTAAATAAAAGACAAGAATTATTTAATGAAGCAAGTAAGAAGTTAGGCGTAAGCAATATTGATATTTATAAGTATCAACAATATTACAGAGAAGGATTAGTAGACGAGCCATTATCACATTTATTCATTATTTCAGATGAATTTGCTGAACTTAAGGCACAAAGACCTGAATTTATGGCCCGTTTAATTAGTGCGGCCAGAATCGGGCGTAGTTTAGGGATTCACCTTATCTTAGCGACACAAAAACCAAATGGTGTAGTAAATGACCAGATTTTAAGTAATAGTAAATTTAAGGTTTGCCTGAAAGTACAAACTCCAGGAGATAGTATGGATGTTATTAAACGTCCAGATGCAGCGGAACTTACTACAACAGGTAGATTCTATTTACAAGTTGGTTATAATGAAATATTTGAATTAGGCCAATCAGCTTGGGCAGGTGCACCTTATTTTGAAAATGATAATGTTAGCAATAGAAAAGAACAGTTTATAGAATTAGTGAGTAATACGGGACAAGTTATTAAAAAGTCTGTATTAAGTAAGCGTAAATCAATATACAAGAATCCACCAAAGCAGCTAGATAAGATTACAGCGTATTTAGCAGACGTTGCAAAAAGAGAAAAAGTTAAAGCAAGAATGCTTTGGGAAGAAGCTATGCCAGCAATTATTTTAATAGAAGATTTAATAACTAAATATGGTATGACTTCAGAAGCTGGAAACATTAATCCAATAATAGGAGAATTTGATGATCCAAATCACCAAAGAAAAGGAGTGTTAACTTTACCATTAACAGAAGGTGGAAATACTGTTATTTATGGTATGCCAGGAAGTGGTAAGACTATGCTCCTAAGTACATTATTATATTCATTAATGAGACAATATACACCTAAACAGGTGAATGCATATGTGCTTGATTTTGAAGCAGAGACTTTACGTGTATTTAAAAATGCACCACATGTAGGAGAAGTTTTAGGTAGTCAAGATGAAGAGAAAATTCATAACTTATTTAAATGGTTAGGTAATGAAATAGAAACACGTAAAAAGGCTTTCATGGAATATGGAGGCAGCTTTACAAGTTATGTACGTAAAGGTGGAGAAGAATATCCTGTACAAGTTATTATCATTCATAATTATCTAGCATTTGCGGAACTCTTTGCAGTGCATGATGATTTAATGCAGTATTTAACACGAGAAGGAAGTAAGTATGGAATGTACTTTATCTTAACAACGAGTGCAGCAAATACTATTAAATATCGTTTATCAAAGAACTTTAATCAACAAATTGCATTACAGATGAGTGATAAATCTGATTATTCAAGTATATTGGGTAAAGTGCAAGAAATCCTACCAACTAAATATGAGGGTAGAGGGTTAGTTAAACTTGATGAAGTCTATGAATTCCAGACAGCATCTATTAATGATGAAAAAGATGCTGTAGCCAGCTTAGAGGCAATACGTGAATATTGTAAACAATATGCAAGTAATTGGGATGGGGAAAAAGCTATGGAAATAAGCATTTTACCAGACAAAGTAAATAAAACATATATTGAGGAAAATCAAATCCAATGGGATATAAATCACATGCCAATAGGTGTAAGTAAAAAGGATGTAGAACTCATCTATCATAACTTTGAAAGTATGGCTGTGCAGTATATTTTAGCTGAAAATACGGATCAAGTAGATTTCTTACAAGGATTAGTAGAAATAATTCAAGAAAAAGCAAAAGTAAATGTAATTGATTGTACAAGTGCTATTAAAAAGCATGAGAATATAAGGTATGTTAATAACAATGTAGAAGAGTACATAGTAGAATTATTTAAAGAAATCGTAAGAAGACATAACACAACTAAGGATGCAAGAGATAATAATAAGCCACTTCCTGTATTTGAGAAGCAGGTGATTGTATTTAACAACTTAGTTCCAATATTTGAAATGCTATCTAAGGATGCTAAAGATAAGTTAAAACTAGTTTTAGAAAAGAATAAGCCAGAGTTCAATGCATTTATTATCATTAATGATTCTGTTAAATCTATAGTAAGTGTAAAAATGGATACATGGTTTAAAACGAGTGTTAATTTACAAAATGTAATTTGGATTGGTGACGGTATTAGAACACAATATGTTGTTAAGCTTACAAATAAAGAAGAAATCACAAGGAAAAATATAGGCATGAGATTTGGATATTACATTAGTGGCGGAGATGCAACATTAATTAAACTTTTAGAAAGTTAATATCAGGGAGAAAAGTTATGGATAGAGTATTAGTAGAAGTATATGTCCCTGCTCTTGAAAAAAGCTATGATGTCTTTTTGCAAAGAGAAAGTAGGCTTTATGAAGTTGTAGAGCTTCTAGCTCAGACAATAAAGGATGTATCTAAAGGGCACTTTATACCAAATGAAGCAACGGCTTTATATGAACGAGAAAGTGGAAGACCACTAGATATGAATCAAACGATAGAGGCATTAAAAATTATAAATAGCTCACAGTTATTATTAATTTAAATAATAAGACATAAGTAAAGGAAGAAGATACAATGGGAAAAATGATTAGAGTTGAACCAAGCAAATTAGAAGAAGCAGCAGGACTTATGGAACAACAAATTTCTGATTATCAAACAATCTACAATAGATTATATAGCGAAGTAGAAAGCATGGGAGAATCATGGAAAGGGGCAGATAATACTGCCTTTGTAGAACAAATTAATGGATTCAAAGGTAACTTTGAAGCAATGGTACAAGTTCTTAATGATTATGCAGCTTTCTTAAGAGAAAGTGCACAGATATATCGCGAAACACAAGAAGCCGTTATTGCAAGTGCAAAAACATTAGCAAGTAACTAATATATTAAAGAAAGGTAACTGTTCAGCCACAGGCTGAATAAATATATTTTTTACTGTGGATAAACGAGT
>CALGWE010000110.1:0-1929 GCA_937935915.1 uncultured Clostridia bacterium | reverse complement strand
AAGCTTCTAAAGTAGCTATTAGAAATATTCGTCGTGATGCGATGGATACAATCAAAAAAATGGAAAAAGATAATGCAATTAGCAAAGATGAACAAGAAGTTGCTGATAAAGATGTTCAAAAAATGACAGATAAATTTGTAGATGAAATTGATAAAATTGTTGAAGCTAAAAACAAAGACATTTTATCTGTATAATATAAAAGCTCCTCTTTAAGAGGAGTTTTTTAGTATAGGAGGAAATAAAATATGACAATGACAAACTTACCAGAACATATTGCAATTATTATGGATGGTAATGGGAGATGGGCAAAAAATCGTTTCTTACCACGTAATGAAGGACATCGTAGAGGTGTAAAAGCGTTAGAAAGTATCATTGAGTATGCGCAGGAGAAAGGGATTAAGTATTTAACTGTATATGCATTTTCAACAGAAAACTGGCGTAGACCTGAATCGGAAGTAAATGGATTAATGGGACTTTTTAGACGTTATCTTGATAATAATATTAAAACAGCAGATAAAAAGAATTTACGTTTTAATGTAATAGGTGATTTAGAATCAGCTAATATTCCAGAAGATATAAAAGAAAAAATAAATCAGCTTATGAATATTACAAAAGATAAGCAGGGGATTTGTTTTAATATGGCATTTAACTATGGTGGACGTGATGAAGTAAAACGTGCAATACAGAAGATTGCACAGGATACAAAAGATGGAAAAATTGCAGTAGAAGAGATTACAGAAGATTTAATAAGTAATTATTTAGATACAGCCAATATTCCAGACCCAGATTTAATGATTCGTACAAGTGGTGAAGTACGCACAAGTAACTTTTTACCATGGCAGTTAACTTACTGCGAATTCTACTTTACAGATTGTTTATGGCCTGACTTTACAAAGGAAGAATTTGATAAGGCATTAGAAGCATATACTACACGTAAAAGAAGATTTGGTAAGAGCGAATAGGAGGAAAATCTGTGGGTACAAGAATATTAACAGCGGTGATAGGACTACCTATTATAGTAGGACTTATTTTATTAGGAAATCCTATACTCCAGCTTACAATATTAGGGATTAGCTTAATTGGGTTGTTTGAATTTTACCGTGCAGTAGAGGATACACACAAACCAATGAAATATATTGGATATAGTGTAACGATTATTTATTTTTTATGTTTAGACTTAGTACAAAATTATTTTGGTATATTTTTAAGCCTTTTAGTAGTGGCTACATTACTTACAATGGTACTATATTATCCGAAGTATGAGATTGTGGATGTAGCATTAACAATAATAAGTGTATTATATATTCCTGTACTTTTTGGGTTTATAGTACTTATTAGAAAAACACAATATGGTGACTTTTGGATTTGGCTTATTTTCTTAAGTTCATGGGGATCTGATACGTTTGCCTACTTTACAGGGCGTACACTCGGAAAACATAAGTTAGCGCCTATTTTAAGTCCTAAAAAGACAATAGAAGGTAGGTGGAATGATTGGTGCTGGTATACTTGGTTTTATCTACACCATAATTTATACACATTATAGATATAATATATTAGAAGGTTATATAGTATTAGTTGTAATTGCAGTAGTAGTTGCAGCACTTATTTCACAATTTGGTGATTTAGCAGCATCAGCAATTAAAAGAAAATATAACAAAAAAGATTTCGGTAATCTATTACCAGGTCATGGGGGCATTTTAGATCGATTTGATAGTATCTTATTTGTTGCACCTATGATTTATGTAGCTGTTGAAGTGGCAGAAAAAATTATTGGATAGGAGCTTTTAAAATGCAAAAGAAAATTGCTATTTTAGGATCAACAGGTTCTATAGGTACACAGACATTAGATATTGTAAGACAAGACGCTAATATGGAGGTTGTAGGTTTAAGTGCAAATAGTAATATTGATTTATTAGAAGCACAAATTAA
>CALGWE010000109.1:0-1797 GCA_937935915.1 uncultured Clostridia bacterium | reverse complement strand
TTTGCAAAACTTGGTTATAAATTTGTGGCAACAGATGGTACAGCTAAGAAACTTGAAGAAAACGGCATTCCAGCTAGAGTTGTTGAGAAACTTACAAAAACAGATGGTACAAAATTTGTCAATGAGGATGATGAAATCTTCAAACTCATTAGAAGTGGTGAAATTGACTTAGTTGTAGATACACCAACTAAAGGGAATGACTCTAAACGTGATGGATTTAGAATTCGTCGTATCGCAGTTGAAGCTTCTGTACAAATCTTAACTTCATTAGATACTGTAAGAGCTATGGCAGATATCGTAGAAAAACAAGTGACAACAGAAGAGTCAGGAATTTATGATATGGGAGTAAGTCATCATGAGTAAAAAAGTAGTAAATGGACAAATCATAGGGCAAAGCGAAATTGCCCCTATGATTTGCAAAATGATTATTAAAGCCCCAGAAGTGGCAAGTAGTGCACGTGCAGGACAATTTGTGAACCTTTATCCAGAATCAAAAAGTACATTATTACCTAGACCAATTAGTATTAGTGAAATTGGTGAAGACACGATTACACTTGTCTATGGGGTAGTAGGAGAAGGCACAAGAGAATTCTCAAAACTTACAGCAGGAGATACAATCCGCGTGAGCACACCACTTGGCAATGGTTACAATGTGCAAAAAGAGGCTAAAGTCAGCGTCTTAGTTGGTGGGGGAATCGGTGTACCACCACTTGTAGAACTTGCCAAACAAATTCCAGGTGAAAAGATTGCGGTACTTGGCTTTAGAGATGAGCCTTTCTTAGTAGAAACACTTGAAAACCTTGGCGTAAAAGTGTATATTGCCACAGATAGCGGACGTGTAGGCTTCAAAGGCAATGTCATCGACTGCATTAAAGCAGAAGGCATTTCAGGAGATTATTTCTATAGCTGTGGCCCTAAAGTGATGCTTCGTGCACTTGCTGATTACTGTGAAAGCGTAAATGTTCCAGTTCAAGTTTCGCTTGAAGAACGTATGGGCTGTGGTTATGGGGCTTGCGTAGGTTGTGTATGTAAAACAAAAGCCAATAATGAAAAAGGCTTTGAACAAAAGAAAGTATGTAAAGATGGCCCAGTCTTTTTAGGAAGCGAGGTAAAATGGGATGAATAATGCAAATATCGACAAGACAGCAGCAGCTAAAGGTATTGATTTAAGTGTAAACATTGCAGGAATCACACTTAAAAACCCTATTACAACAGCTTCAGGAACTTTCTCCCCTCATGAAAGCAGTGAGTTTTATGATTTAAGTGAACTAGGTGCTATGATTACAAAAGGGATTGCAAGTACACCTTGGGATGGGAATCCAGTACCAAGAATTGCAGAAACATACGGCGGCATGATTAATGCCGTAGGACTTCAAAATCCTGGAGTAGATTACTACATTGAAAATGAACTGCCATTTGCAAGACAATTTGATACAAAAATCATTGCCAATGTAGCAGGACATAGCCTTCAAGAATACTGCGATGTGGTAGAAAGACTCAATGAAACAGATGTAGATATGTTAGAAGTGAATATCTCATGTCCTAACGTAAAAGAAGGCGGTATTGGTTTTGGTACAAATCCAGAAATGGCAGCCACAGTGACAAGAGAAGTAAAACGTCTTACAAATAAGCCAATTATCATTAAGCTCACACCTAATGTAACAGACATTACAACCATTGCAAAAGCAGTAGAAGCAGAAGGTGCAGATGCAGTTTCATTAATTAATACATTACTTGGGATGAAAATTGATGTTCACCGTAAACGCCCAGTGATCGCCAATAAAATGGGCGGATTCT
>CALGWE010000108.1:0-1086 GCA_937935915.1 uncultured Clostridia bacterium | reverse complement strand
ATTTTTATTCTTTCGCCCCTTTTTCTCTAACGATAAATCTAACTGGTGTTCCTTTAAATCCAAAGGCTTCACGCATTTGATTTTCAATATAACGTTGGTAAGAGAAATGCATTAATTCTTTATCATTTACGAAGATAACAAAAGTAGGTGGTTTAATACTTACTTGTGTCATGTAGAAGATTTTAAGTGGTTTACCTTTATCACTTGGTGGCTGATTCATTGCCATTGCTTCGTAAAGTACGTCATTTAAGATACCTGTACTAATACGTTGGCTTTGATTTTGGTGAATTGCAAAGATTGTTTCAAATAATTTTGATACACGTTGACCAGTTTTAGCTGAAATAAACATTTGTGGTGCGTATTGCATATATGCAAGCTCATTTGTAAGATCTTTAGCATATTGATTCATTGTTTTATCATTTTTCTCAATAGCATCCCATTTGTTAACAACGATAATACATCCTTTACCAGCTTCATGTGCCATACCAGCAATCTTTGTATCTTGATCAGTAACACCTTCTTCAGCACTAATCATAATAAGTACAACATCTGCACGTTCAATAGCTGCAAGTGTACGAATAACACTATAACGTTCAATGTTTTCTTTTACTTTACTTTTTCTTCTAATACCTGCTGTATCAATTAAAACATAATCTTGACCATCAATTGTTACTTCTGTATCGACACTATCACGTGTTGTTCCTGCAATATCACTTACAATAACACGTTCTTCACCTACGATTCTATTAACTAATGAAGATTTACCTACATTTGGTTTACCAATAATAGCAACGCGGATTTTATCATCCTCTTCTTCAGCTTCATTTGTTTGTGGGAAGTGGCTTACAACTTCATCTAACATATCACCCATGTTTAATGCTTGTCCTGATGAAATTGGAATTGGCTCACCAAGTCCTAAGTTATAGAATTCATACACACCCATGCTTTGGTGTACCATATCATCAACTTTATTTACAACAAGTACTACTGGTTTATGTGATTTACGAAGCATATTGGCAACGTGTGTATCTGCATCTGTGAGACCTGTTTTAACATCTACAAGGAAGATAATAACATCTGCTGATT
>CALGWE010000107.1:0-1086 GCA_937935915.1 uncultured Clostridia bacterium | reverse complement strand
ACTATGTATTATCATTTATCGGAAGTGTACCTTATAATAATCCTCAAGTTGTAGGACTTATAACACTTGATAATATTCCAGAAGGAACAGGTGCACCGGCTAATGCCTTTAGAGAAATGATGGAAAATATTTTGCCATACTTAGAGATTGAACTTAGTGAAACTGTTGCAAAAGATGAAATCAAAACAAGTAGTGTACCAGATGTAAGTAATCAAGATATTTATACAGCAATCAATGCAATGTTTAATAATAAATTAGATTATGAGATTGTAGGTGTAGGAAATACAGTAATTTCACAATATCCTAAAGCTGGTGAAACAGCAACAAAAGGTACGAAGGTTAAGCTTTATACAGATACAAAGGATGCAACAAATGTAATAGCTGTACCCAATATAATGGGGATGACCATTGAAGAAGCCAAGAAGGCACTAGATGGTAAATTTGTACTTCAAGGAAGTAAAAAGGGCAAAATTACTAGTCAAATACCACGTGGTGGCACTAAGATAGAAAAAAATAGCCAAGTTATTGTTAAAACAACTGAATAATGTCATAATGACCCCTCATTTAAAATAGACTTTAGGTAAGACAACTTTTAAAGGAGGGGTTTTTTATGTATAAAGGCGTCCCAGTTCTATTGAAAAAAAGAATTCTTATTGTAGCGGGTTGTTTTGTGTTGGGACTTGTTGGCATGTCTATTCGCTTAGGTTATGTACAAATTGTAGAGGGCAAGATGTTAGATGATAGAGCGTCTGAGCAGCAAACAAGGGATCGTACAATTGCACCTACAAGGGGAATGATTTATGATAGAAATCTAGAAATCTTAGCTAAGAGTGCTTCTGTGGCAACCGTTGGTGTTGTACATGCTCAAATTCAGGATCCGGAAATGGTTACCAAAATACTTTCAGAACGTCTTAATATGGACTATGAACTTGTACATAAAAAGGTTACAAAGCGTGTAGCATTTGAAAGAATTGCAACAAAGGTAGATAAGGAAATCGCTGATGGTATTAGAGAACTTAATTTGCCAGGAGTAAAGGTTGATGAGGATTCTAAAAGATATTATCCCTATAATACATTGGCTTCTCA
>CALGWE010000106.1:0-2383 GCA_937935915.1 uncultured Clostridia bacterium | reverse complement strand
ACCATCTGAATAACAAGCTATATCACTAAAATATTTAATGCCTTCTGTATCATAAAAATTAAGTTCCACCCCTAAAACATCTGATGCCTCATATGCCTCTAATATTTTATGACTAAAAGGATATGCCCCATAATTAGCAAGGTGTATCGAACCTAACATATAGATTGTATTACCATCTTTTTCCACTTTCCATAATAAACCTTTAGAACCTGCATTCAAGTTTTTATAGAATACATTAATAATACGTGTTCCAAATGTTGCTGCCTCTTCTAAAGTGCACACTTTATCTAAATTGAGATCTTTACCTGTTCCCATAACAATTTGGTTTTCACGCATATATGTAATGGCGTCATCACCTAAGTTTACATCACTTGGATAAGTATATTGATTAAGTACTTTATAGATACTTTCTAAAACTTTTCCTCTTGTTACTTCTTCTGTGATATAGGCTAGTTCATCTGGTGTTTCTTTAAGTTTTACGCCTGAAATAGCCTCAAGCTTCTTACCAATTGCTTCACAGTATGTTTGAAGTGTTTTACCATCCATCTTAGTTTGCATATCATCATACCAAGAAAGTGGATAAATACCGTATTTTTCGCCATCCATTAATGTCATTGTTGACCAATCATGCCATGTCTGCTCTTGGGCCATGGCTGGCACGAAACTAACTAATAAACTTCCTGCCATTAATGTAGCTATGAAACTTCTTTTTAAAGCTCTATTTTTTAATTTCATAAATACCCTCCCTAATATCTTTAATGCTATTTATTTTATTTTTACCATACTATTATAATATATTAAAAATAGTTTTACTATTAAAACTCATTTATATTACGAAACTGTAATATAAAAAGAGCCATCTTAGCATCTAAGACAGCTCTTTTTATATCCCATTTATTTCATTAAACCTTTTGCTCTTAAATAAGCACCAAGTTTTTTCTTTTCTGTATGCACAAATGTTTCATTGTAGTCTTTTGCCTCATATTTAATAAGGCCACATTCACGTGCCCCACGTAAAATTTCTCTTACTTCGTCACGTGAAACACCTGTACGTCTTGAAATTTGCACCATACTCTCACATCCAAAGTAAAATGCTTTAAGTACTTTTATTGTTTGATTTGTATCCATTGCTCTATCCTTTCAAATGTTGGTCTATTTATTATTTTAACCTAAAAAAACTAAAATAAAAAGCCCATTAGATTTAAATATTAATGTTTTATGTTTACAATTTTATATTTAAAATTATGTATTATTATTTATTATTTTATTTAATTATGTTAATATTGTCGTGTATTATTTTTTTTAATTAGAAAGGATGAAATGGATGTCTTTTAACAATAATTTTGTATGGGGCGCAGCAACTGCTTCATTTCAAATTGAAGGGGCTGCTTACGAAGATCAGAAAGGCCTTAGTATTTGGGATACTTTTTGCCGTGAAGAAGGTAAAATTTACTGTGGCCATAATGGGGATGTAGCTTGCGACCATTATCATCGCATGGAAGAAGATGTAAAACTTATGGCAGAACTTGGCCTTAAAGCTTATCGCTTCTCAGTAAGCTGGAGCCGTATCTTACCTGAAGGCACAGGTGAAATCTGTCAAGCTGGTATTGATTTCTATAATCGTCTGATTGATACTTTATTAAAATACGATATTACACCTTATATGACGATTTATCACTGGGATTTACCTTATGCTCTCCATAAAAAAGGTGGCTGGCTCAATGATGAAATTGTCAAATGGTTTGCAGATTTTGCAGCAATTCTTTCTAAAAATTATGCAGATCGTGTCAAACATTTTATTACCTTTAATGAACCACAAGTTTTCGTAGGATGTGGTTATAAAGTTGGTGAACATGCACCGGGTTATAAACTTTGCGATTTTGAACTTCTTCAAATTGGACATAATGTTTTAAAAGCACATGGTGCTGCCACTAAAGCCTTACGTGAAAATGCCAAGACACCTATTGAAGTGTGTATCGTTATGGCGACTTGTCCTAGTATTCCAGAGACTGAAACTGCACCAGATATCAAAGCTGCTTATGCCGCTTACAATCGTGCTAATTTGGATAATTATATCTTCACAGACCCTTACTGGCTTGATCCTATTGTTTTTGGCCATTATCCAGAAGAAGTCATGAAAACTTGTGGCCATCTTATGCCAAAGATTACCGAGGAAGATATGGCCCTTATTCACCAACCACTTGATTTCATTGGTAATAATATTTACCGTGGTCATTATGTTAAAGCCGATATGAATGGTAATCCTGAATACATAGGCCTTAAAGTGGGTATCCCACGTACAGCCATTGGCTGGGAAATCACACCTGAAGCTCTTTATTGGGGTGCGAAAGAAACTACAGATCGTTATCACTTACCTTATTAC
>CALGWE010000105.1:0-6552 GCA_937935915.1 uncultured Clostridia bacterium | reverse complement strand
TGTAGAAAGGAAAGCTTATGAACAAGCAGCATATTCAAATGAGAAATATATTACAAGAGATTCAGTATATGATTTAAATGATACTTCAGTGAATCGCGCAGAGTCTGAACATTTTCAAATTATATGGGGGAATGAGGATACAACGGGCACTGTAAACTGGGAATTTGTACAAGGTAATTTAGAAAATCTAGAGAATATTAGAAGCTTTTATATGAATGAATTAGGTATGAAAGATACAGGCACTTCAATGAATCCTGCATTTGGAGATGGGAAGTATAAGACCAATATTTATATTGCAGCTACTGGACTTAGTGAGATTGAAACGGATTGGGCGTATATGTCAGTAGATAAAGATGCCTTTGCTTATATTGTTATGGCACCTGGCGCTATGCGCGTTAATCCTCCAAGCTGGGTTGTGCCACATGAATATGCCCATGCTATTACATATCATCAAGGGAGAAGTGTACCAGGACACTGGTATGAATCTGTAGCAAACTGGTTTAGAGATCAGTATTTAGGGAGCAGTTATTATAGGTTTGGAGATACTGTATATGGACCAGAATCAGATTTCTTTGCACCAGTTGTATTAAATTCAGATTTGTATTTTCCACATCTAAAGAATTGGTATGATGATTGGGCCATTTTATTGTATGTTAAAGAAAACCCAGACCATATAAATGGTTTGGGACTAGAAGCTATGCAAAAGTTAATTAGTAGTAATAACTATGAGGATATGTTTAAGAAATTAGAAGAAATATCAGGCGTGTCTATTAAAGAGATTTTAGGTGGTTATGCAAGACGTATGGTAACAATGGATTATAGTAGACAAAGCAGTTATCAAAAATTCTTAAATGAACAATTAGCTGATGGCAACTATGATAAAATATATACAACTCTTCAAAATAAGTCAGATGGGTGGCTACGTATCAGCAATGAGAGAGCACCACAACAAGGTGGTTATAATATTATTCCGTTAGATATTGATTTAGATAGTAAAAAAGTAGTGGTAGATTTCAAAGGAGATAAAAATATTAGTGGTGCAGATTGGCGTGTAAGTCTGGTAGCCAAAACAAGAAACGGCGAAACAAGATACTCTTCTATATGGAATGATGGAGAAAATAGTTTAAAGCTTCAAGGAGATGAAGAAAAGGTTTATTTAGTAGTATGTGCAACACCAGATGAAATGAAGCAGTTAGAAGTATTTGATGTAAATGCAGTAGGCACCAAATATCCTTATGAAGTAAAAGTAACAACAAGTGATAAAGAAGAGAGTGGTCAAGAAATTGGTGGTAATACTCAAGGAGAAAATCAAGGTGGACAAACAGAGGGTGTAACAGGTAACATTAAAGTAGAAATGTATAATGCCACTCAAAATAACATTACCAATACGATTTCACCACAGTTTAGATTAACAAATACAGGTAGTCATACAGTGGATATGAAAGACTTAGAATTACGATATTATTATACAAAGGATGAAAATATTCACCAAAACTGTTGGTGTGACTGGTCAAACATCGGCAGTCAAAATGTAGTAGCCGAGTTTATAGATACAAATGGAAAGGGCACTGATAACTTCTTAGCATTAACCTTTAAAGAAGGGCAAATGGCACCAGGTGAAAGCATCTATATTGCGACACGTATCGCAAGAGATAACTGGTCTAATTATGTACAAGAAGGAGATTACTCATTTAAACAAGGTGGTAATGGATATGAAGAATGGCAAGGTGTAACACTTTATGCAAATGGTAATCTAATATGGGGTATGGAACCTTAGAAGATAAAATCCATAGAATATGTAAACGGGTGTTATCTACTAGTTAGACTAGAGAATAGCACCCGTTTGCATTGTGATTAAAAAACAATGTCTGATTCATAATTATTTTGATTTCTTGTTTTTTGACCCATAAGACTTTTTGTTTGAATTAGTCTCAGGAGTAGCACCTTCTGCTCCTGCAAGTTTACTAGCTGCTAAACGTTTGTTGATTGATTTTTGATGTGACATAAACAAGACCTCCTTAGATTTATTATCAACTTTCCTTGTTGATAACTACATTATAGTCCCCTAGTAGGATAATTCAAGCCTTTACCCCTTAAAAAAAATAATCTATGAAACTTTTAAGAATATCAAGGGATTGGAACATTTTGCTTGTATATATTTGAAAGAAAAGGTACATAAAATAAACATAAAATTTAAAAGTTAACAAGAGGGAAGGAAGGGTTTTGTGTAAATTAAAAGTTAACTTAAAAATTATGGATTAAAAAAGTTTTATTGACTTTATAATCAAGACTTTATAGTATGTGAAATATAAAAGCTTAGATTAGATGGAGGTAAAGATGGAAAAAGCAATTATGGTTTATACGGATGGTGGTGCTAGGGGAAATGGTAAAGATGATTGCGTTTCGGCATGGGCCTATACGTTAAGTTATGGTGACCATTATAAAGAAGATAAAGGTGCAACCTATGGTGCTACCAACAACCAAATGGAAATGACAGCGATTATTGAAGCCCTTAAAGCCATTAAGAAAAAAGAGATTCCAGTAAGAGTGCATAGTGATTCAGCTTATTGCATTAATGGCATTACATCATGGATTCACAGCTGGAAGAAAAAAGGGTGGATCAATTCTAAAAAAGAGCCAGTTGAAAACAAAGAACTGTGGATAGAAATGGACCGATTGGTAAAGATGTTTAAAGATATTAAATTTATTAAGGTTAAAGGCCATGCAGATGTAAGTGGAAATATTCGCGTAGATGCTTTAGTGAATTTAGCAATGGACGAATTATTGATAAAAACACGATAAATAATTAGAAAATAATAAAAGGTTAAAATAAATATTGAAAAAAATATAATTTAGTAATAGAATGTATAAAAAACAATTACACACTTTAAAGTGCTAAAGTGAATAAATAAATTTTAGGTGCATACATAAAATTTAGAGATACTATAAAAAGAAAGAGGGAAAGAGTAATGGGTATGAATTTCAAAGAAAAACTTCCAATTCCTATGGAGGTGAAAAAGCAATATCCTGTATCACAAAAGGTTAAAGAAATCAAAGCTGAAAGAGACGCAGAAATTCGTAAAATCTTTACAGGAGAATCAGATAAATTCGTTGTTATTGTAGGACCATGTTCGGCAGATAATGAAGATGCGGTATGTGATTATGTAAGTAGACTTGCAAAAGTTAACGAAAAAGTATCAGATAAATTAATGATTATCCCTAGAATTTATACGAATAAACCAAGAACAACAGGTGAAGGGTATAAAGGGATGCTTCATCAACCAGATCCAAATAAGGAACCAGACTTATTAGAAGGAATCATCGCAATTCGTAAAATGCATGTACGTGCTATTGAAGAAACAGGACTTACATCAGCTGATGAAATGCTTTATCCAGAAAACCATAGATACTTAGATGATATCTTATCATACGAAGCAATCGGTGCACGTTCAGTGGAAAATCAACAACATAGACTTACAGCAAGTGGTATCGATATTCCAGTAGGTATGAAAAACCCTACAAGTGGTGACTTATCAGTAATGTTCAACTCTATCATTGCAGCACAAAAATCTCATAACTTTATTTATCGTGGTTGGGATGTAACAACAGATGGTAATGAACTTGCACACGTTATCTTACGTGGTTCTGTAAATAAACGAGGGGTATCAATGCCTAACTACCACTACGAAGATTTAATGCTTATGCTTGAAATGTACAATAAATTAGATCTTAAAAATCCAGCAGCTATTATTGATGCAAACCATGCAAACTCTGGTAAAAAACATATGGAACAAATCCGTATCGTCAATGAAATCCTTCATAGTAGAACATACAATAATGACCTTAAAAAACTTGTTAAAGGTGTCATGATTGAAAGCTATATTGAAGGCGGTACACAAAAAATTGGTCCAGATCAAGTATATGGTAAATCTATTACAGACCCATGTCTTGGTTGGGAAGAAACAGAAAAATTACTTTACCAAATTGCAGAAAAATGCTAATTAAAAAATAAATGAGAGGCTCTTAGGTGGATAGAAGTCCAGCTAAGAGCTTTTTTATATGTAGTTAATAATATTATTGCATGTTACATTTTAAGTCTTTTAAGCTTAGCTCACCATTATGATTAATTGTAGCGCCAAAGTTAATGGTGCTGCCAGCAGGAATTATAGCATTGTAATCTTCATTTGTGACAGTTACAACTTTGTCCGCTGTCTTAAATGTACCATTCCAAAGCTTAGCAATAGATTCAGTTTCATCAAGAGTGAAGTCTACTTGCCAATTAGTTACTGGAAAATTATTATGATTGGTAATTGTGAAGTTAACATTTGAGCCTTTATCAAATGCGCCAGTAACATCATATTTCACTTCTAAATCAGAAGAAATATTTTCTTTAATGACTTTAGTGAGCTCAGCGCCAAGTTCAGCTTGTTCTTTTACTCTAGGATGGACGTAAACAGAGTAAGGTGTGTATTCATGGAAACGATAGTAGAATACATTTTTATCACCCTTGTGATTAAACTCATTTACAACCGCTTTAATTGGCTCTGTGATAATAGGGTTATCATTGACTGAGGTAGGTGGTGTAGTCACACAAAAGATTTTAGCATTAGGTCTGCATTTAGGTTTCTTGCAGTAATAGCTGGAAAGGCAATATAGTTATTCCAAGTATCAAATTGACTAAAAGGTTCTCTTTCGATGTTCATATTTTTTAACTGCTGGTCTGTGTATTCAAGATAAGTAGGGGCTTCTACAGCACTGCCAGATAAAATAGAGTCACCATAGAATTCTATTTTTAAACCATCATTTTTGATTTGAGGGTCAATTAATTGTTTGCCTTCATCTAAAGCAATACCTTTGAAATTAATAGGGCCGGCATTACTATCTGTACGTTTGAAGATTTGAAGTGTATGAACAGTATCTTTTAGGCCTTCTTTTAAAAGAATATAATTTTTATCTTTATCACATCGAATAGGCTTTAATTCTTCACCATCAATGAAAACATTAATATAGTTGGCATCAGGATAATCATTAGGGGCATTTTCAAGGTAAAGTCCTACGGAAGTTCCTTCGAATTTGGTTTCAAGAGAAGTACCAGGCCAGCAAATAGAAACAACATTTTCACCTGTTTGATAAGAACGACCAGTATAATGAATGCGAGAAGATGTAGCAGGAATAATGTTATTTTCAGAAGGTGCAGCCCAGAGAAGCGATTGTGAGCTAAGAAGTGAGAAACTAGCAATAGGGATGAGAAGTTTTACAAGAAATTTTTTAGATAACATACAAAGCCTCCTTAAAATATTCTAGAATTTTTATTATATTATAAGGGTAAAGGAGAAAAAATTAAGAGATTTGGAATAAGATGTAGATTACAATTATGTGACAGAATTGTAATTAAACATGCTTGAATACTTTGGGAGATGTTATATAATTTAAAGTAGATAGCATTTTACGCAGGGGATAATGAGATGATATAAACACTAAAATAAGAGGCTTGGAGGTAAAAATGAAAAAAGCGAAATTTTTAGGCACGCTGCTAGCGATAGGTGTCATAGCAGGCGTAGGCTACAATATGGTAGATCAGCAAAAGTTAGCTGACTTTACTCAGAAATTTAATCAAACACAAGAAAGTACAGTAACGCAGGAAACTCAAGAAGAAAGCACTAAAGTGATAGAGAAGGCGCATAATGAAGCAGCTACAGAGGAAGCAGAAAGCAGTGAATCTAATGATCAGTTAGAAGAAGTAGAAAGTACTGAATCTAATAAGCAATTAGAAGTAAGTGCTCAGGATTTAGAGCAGGCGGAAGCTATTACACATAAGATTGAAGTAGCAAGCAGTGCTTTTGAAGCAGCTGGTATGGAAGATACATACAGTAGAATGCGCAGTGGACAAAAGAAAAAATGGTTAAAGCTTATTAATGAAAATGATTACTTCGGTGATGATTCTATGCAATATCAAGTAAGTAATCTTTATGAATTAGGCGATAATCAATATTACATATTAGGATGGTCAGCACCAAAGACTGATACACTTAAAATTGCTGATAAATGGTCACAAGCTGAAAAAGAGACACATTTAGCAAAAGAAGCCTTTGAACTTGTACTTAGCGAAGAAAATGGGAATTACTTTGTAACAAAAGCGATTTACCCAAGTGAGCAAATTTTATCAAGTGATGAAGTAGCTTTATACAAAAAAGAAGAACAAGCTGAAAGTAATGTGGATATACAGTATAAAAAGGTGAATAAGTTAAAAGGCGTAAAAGCTTATGTGGATTATTTAGATCATGCCATTAGTGGTGTAAAAGAGAAAGTAAATGGTACAGCAGCACTCAATGATGCAGGACAAAGTGAAGTAACACAATATGTGCAATACGCTATTGAAAACTTAGCTACAACAACAACAGAGGCCGAGGAAAATATCATTGATGTAAAACCAGAGCTTATCACAGAAATGAAATCATCTATGCTAGGTGCTAAAGAGCAATTTAATAAACTGTTAAATGATAATGATATGAGCTTTAATAAAAGCTTAAATACAGTTTTAAAATTACAAGC
>CALGWE010000104.1:0-4909 GCA_937935915.1 uncultured Clostridia bacterium | reverse complement strand
TGTATCTTACGTATTCATGGAGAATATAAGAAGGAGCATAAGATATGAATATTGTTGTGGCAATAGATTCATTTAAAGGCAGTATGTCTTCATTACAAGCAGGTCAAGGTGCGGCTGAAGGCATCAAAAGAGTTTATAAAGATGCTGAAGTTAAGGTAAGACCACTTGCAGATGGCGGGGAAGGAACAGTAGAAGCACTCACACTTGGATGTGGGGGGACAATTCAAAAAGTAGAAGTAACAGGTCCAGTAGGCAAAAAAGTAATGTGTGAATATGGCATTGTAGAAGAGACAGGTACTGCCATCATTGAAATGTCAGGCGCAGCAGGAATTACCCTTGTAACTGCCGAGGAGAGAAATCCTTTACATACCACAACTTATGGGGTAGGTGAAGTCATTAAAGATGCCATTCAAAAAGGCTGTAGAAGATTTATCGTTGGCATTGGCGGTAGTGCGACAAATGATGGTGGCATTGGGATGTTACAAGCATTAGGTTTTGGTATGCTTAATAAAGACAATAAGCCAGTTGCATTTGGGGCAAAAGGACTTGAAGAACTTCAGGTCATCACAGATGAAAATGTGATTCCAGAGCTTAAAGAATGTTCATTTAAAATCGCATGTGATGTAACAAATCCTTTATGTGGAGAAGAAGGGTGTAGTGCAATTTATGGTCCGCAAAAAGGGGCAACGCCAGAAATGATTACACAAATGGATGCATGGCTTAAAGATTATGCAGTGCTTGCAAAAGAAAAGTTTCCAGCAGCAGATGCTAATAAAGCTGGGGTAGGGGCAGCAGGTGGATTAGGATTTGCCTTCTTAACTTTCCTTAATGGCACACTTGAGTCAGGAATTAATATCGTATTAGAAGAAACAAAACTTGAAGAATATATTGCTAGAGCGGATATAGTTGTAACAGGAGAAGGGAGACTTGATGGACAAACTGTCATGGGTAAAGCACCAATTGGGGTAGCCAAACTTGCTAAGCAATATAACTTACCTGTATTTGGTTTCTCAGGCTGTGTCACGAAAGATGCAGTAGTTTGTAACCAAGAGGGAATCGATGCATTCTTCCCAGTACTTCGCAGCGTTGTGACATTGGAAGAAGCCATGGCTGCAGAAAATGCAACGGCCAATATGGCAGATACAGTAGAACAGGTGTTTAGAGTAATTCAAACAGTTAGAGCATAAATTAAATCTCAAATATTTTCATAAGCACATTGATTGCAAACGGCGTAGCAGCTTTAGATGAGGGGACAATGATTTATTAATTTTTATAGGCATTACAATGTAAGATATGCATATAATAAAAAATCAAGTGTTTAAATGATTATATAGGAGGAGTGCTTAATGAAATTATTAAGTAAACGAATGAGTGTGCTAGTAGCAATGCTCTTAATGGTTACACCCAATAGTGGCGTTCTAGGATATAGCAATGTGCAACCAGTTAGCGATGTATTTAGTCAAGAAAACAGTATGCAAATGACTACAAGTGAAGGAATTATGCTTCTAAATAACACAAATGAACAGATGGATTTAGAACAAGAGAAAACAAAAATATATGACCTTTCAGTAGATAATTTGATTATAGAAGGAGACAAGATTAGCTATAATGGCACTGAAAGTAAAATAGAAGGACCTATTGTAGTGACCTCTGGAGGAAGGCAACATTTTATTGGAATAGGTGATGTGGAAGAAAGTGTTTCAATTATACTTCAAGATGCAAGCATTAGTTATATGATTGTTGCTACAGAAAAGCCAGTTAACTTGATTTTAGAGGGAGAAAGTTATATAGGTGATAATAGTAGTTTCCCAGTTATTGAGTCAGGGTGTATTAATATACAAGGTAATGGTAAGTTATACGTTTCGGGAGAAATTACAAGTGACGTAAATGTGTTGAGTGGAAACTTAAATATAGATGGTAGGTATAGTAGTTGCTATGCAATGAGTGGTATTGTTACTGTTGAAGATGGAAGTGTTGAGGTTACAGGAGGCGGAATCAATAAGTTAATTGCTAATGGTGGAGATGTTTACGTTGAGGTTTATGGCGGCGTGGGAATAGATGAGGCACAAATTAATGGCGGCACAGTGGGAGTAAGCGTTGAGTGTGAATATGGTTGGGAAGGAAATGCCATACATAATTTAACGATGCAAGATGGCTATTTAAGTGCTACAGGTGGAGGAAATGGTTGTGCAATTTCCGGTGATTATGTAACAATAAATGGAGGAGAGGTATATGCAGGGGGTGCTTTCTGGTCTAGAGGGACAGGAATTGATACAGATGTATTAACAATAAGCGGAGGAAATGTTAGTGCTAGGGGGGGGATATGTGGTGTAGACTGTGGCATATTAGAAATAACAGGCGGTAAGCTTAAAGCGATTGCTGGAGGAAGCACTGGGGATTATCCTGAAGATGAGAAGGCTATAGGAATACACTGCAATAATATTATTATGAAGGGCGGAGAAATTGACACAAGAGAAGGCATAAGTCCAAAGTATAGCAGTATTTTATATACAGGTGGCATACTTTCAGAAGATATTAAAAATGTAATTCTTGTTAATGAAGATGGCGATATTGTAAGGGCAGATTGTATGGATGAAATGGGAAATGCTTTAAATTATGCATCTATTAGATGTAATGGGGCATATGAGATTAAATTAAATAATGAGCCATATAATGATGGCATGTCATGGATTGAAAATAATCATTTGCTATTATTACTTAAACCAGCTATCTATGAAGTAATGGTTCAAAATGATAATGAGTGGCACACTTATTCATTAACTCCAGATGATACTTCTAGAAAGTTTATGATTTCAGAGCAATTGCCACAGCTTAGTGCACAAGATATTTGGATTGATTATAAAAATGAAATCATTAAAAATGTTGCGGCTTATAAAGTGGGTGTAGAAATTAGTGATACAGATACATTTGAAAGTTTAATAAATGAGGGAGATAGCATTAAAGACTATATTGGAAAAGATATATATTTACGTAGAATGCAAAACAATAAGGTGATAGGGGATATAGCGGTAGTGCATATTCCTAGCAGACCAAGTGTTCCCGAAGTCAGTATTAATCATGTAACACAGTCAGAAATTGCGCTTAATGAAATACCTCATGCATTATATAGTTTAGATAAGGTTAATTGGCAAAAAGAAGCAACATTTAGTGATTTACAACCTGATACAATCTATACCATATATGTGCAGCTTCCAGCTACAGAAAGTAGTTTTGCCTCAGAAGTGAGTGAGGTACAGGTAGAGACTAGAATGAAGGAGAAATTTGATAAACCATCTAAAGAGATACTTCAGATTGATTATAGTAATGAAACCCTTAGTGTAGATGAGGCGTTAAATGGATGTGTAGAACTAAGTACAAGTATTAAATTTAAAAGTAGTATGACTATAGATGGCCCTATTAATATTAGTAAATATATTGGAAAGACTGTATATGTGAGAGTAAAGGAAAAGAGAAAAGGCGAACAAGTTACAAAGCCAAGTGAACCTCTTATTTTAACTATTAAAGATAGACCCAATAAACCTTTTGTCTCTATAGAGGAAATTACAGATACAGAGATTGTGATTAATCCAATTGAAGATGGAGAATATAGCTTAGATGGGCAGAATTGGCAAAAAGAATATATATTTAGTAATTTAAAACCAAATAAAGTATATAGAGTTTATGTGAGAAGAACAGCAACAGATGAGAGCTTTACCTCAAAAATTAATAAGAAGATAGTGATTACAACTGAAGAGATAAAAGAAGAAGATCAAACAATTATTAATGAAGTAGTTGATGGGCTCAAAAGGATTTTTGACATAAGGTTGTTTTCAAAGCATCATAAAGATGTATTTGGAAACAACCTTTTTATGTGTATTTACTGATGGACTACATATACTAAGTCTAAAAGGAGTGAGTGTATGGAAGTGCCATTTTTATTAAGACCTATTATTTTATTTATTATGGCGGTAATCTTAATTCGTTTAACAGGGAGACGTTCAATCTCTCAGATGACCATTGCCCAAACGGTTTTAATGATTTCTATAGGCGCCATTATTGTAGAGCCTTTTTCGGATAAAGATATTCGTAAAACGGCTATTGCGGCAATGATTTTTGTGGCTTTATTAGTCATCTTTGAATATTGTTCTTTTTATTTTAAATTTTTTAAGAAACTAGCAGTAGGAGAGCCTAAGGTTATTATTCGAAATGGAATATTTGATGAAGAGCAGCTTAAGAAGCTTAGGCTGACTAAAGAAGAAGTAATGTCCAGATTAAGACAAGAAGGCATTCCAAAGTTAGACTATATAGAAGAAGGCACCTTAGAAACCAATGGGGAATTTGGCTATCGTTTAAGAAAAGGTGCGGAGCCTGTAAGAATAGAGGATATAGTTTATATTCTAGATGATGTATTAAGTGATGAGGCAAAGAAGAAATTAGCAGTAAAGGAAGAGGACTTTATTAATAAGAGATAGATTTGGTGAAAATAAAAATAATGTTATTTATGGCGAAACTTACATGGTATTTATGAGTCTTCAATGCAAAAAATAAATAAGGGAAGGAAGCATGAATTTGAGAGTGATATTTCAAAGGAGGCTTTAAGATGTGTGAAACTGATGAAAAGGTTTGTTTATGCAAGTATGTTTCAAAAGAAACAGTACAAAAAGCCATTGCTAAGGGGGCAGATGATCTAGACAAGCTTGGCCGCGCAACAGGAGCGGGCAGAGGCGCTTGCAAAGGTGAAAGATGTAAGCAAAAATTATTTGAGATGATTAAAAGTAAAACTAAATAGCTGTCGGGGTGCATGCCCTCGCTTAGCTATACCTTCCGTAATTTGTACTCTTCTAAGCTCGATAATGAAAGAAACGGCGAAAAACTTGCTCCGTTTCACTTCGCTTCGGACACTTCGCCT
>CALGWE010000103.1:0-2117 GCA_937935915.1 uncultured Clostridia bacterium | reverse complement strand
AACTTTATGAATCCACACGGCTTACATGATCCAAATCATTACACAACAGCTTATGATATGGCCCTTATTGGAAGCTATTTAGCTTATAACGATTATTTCCTTGATATTATGCAAGATACTACTTATCAAATTCCACCTACAAATCTTGTCAATGAAACGCGTTACTTATATCAACAACATAGTATGGTTAACCCTACTAAAAATCCTATTTACTATCGCAAAGATGTCATTGGTGGGAAAACTGGCTTCACAGACCAGGCACGTCATACGCTTGTAACCATGGCGCGTCGTGGTGACACAACACTAGTAGCTGTTGTTTTAAAATCTGAAAAAGCAACGCTTTATACCGATACAGCTGCACTTCTAGATTACGGTTTTGATTCTTATAATATGTTACCACTCCACAAGACAACGGATACTTTAGCAACTTTACCGCTTTACAGTGTAAAGAGTGGTAAAAATTATCAAGCAGGTAACTGTAGTATTGGACTTGCTGAAGATAGTAACGTACTTGTGCATAAATCTATTACTGCCCAAGACATTACTACTCACTTAAATCTTCCAGACTACATTACTTTAGGCAATCAAGTTGGTGATGAAGTTGGCGAAATTACATACCTTTATGGTAGTGAAATATTATGTACACAAAAACTTATTATCACAGACATTGCTTTTTCACCTTCGCCTTATATGGCTGAAACACCAACTAGTGGTTCACCATTTTCAGATGTATGGTATATTGGTTTAGGCGTTCTGGCTCTAGTTTGTTTATTACTTTTAATACTACTTATAAACAATAAACATCGTCGTAAACGTAATAAAACTTATAGATTATATAAATAAATCATAAAAAGAGGTGCTACATAGACTATGTAGCACCTTTCTTCTTATATACTAATTACTTCGTCAAAAGCAATATTTTCAGCATCTTTCCAAAGTCTATCTAATGCATAAAATGCTGCATCTTCTTCATCTAAGATGTGTACAATCACTTCACCATAATCTAGTAAAATCCACCCAGCTGTTTGATACCCTTCTTTATGAATTGGCTGTTTTTCTGCAAATTCTTGTACCACTTCTTCAACTTCATCTGCAATAGCTTTTGTTTGGCGTACATTAGAAGCCACGGCTATAATAAACATTTCTGCAAGTGGTGTGAGTCCTTGTACATCTAGTACTTTTAAATCTAAAACTTTTTTCTTATTAATTGCTACAACAATTTGTTTAGCAAGTTCATGTGTAGAATAACTCAATCCAATCCCCTTTCTATGATCAATAATTAATTGAACTGCTTATAATATTCTATGAGTTCTTGTGTAATAGGATGTACTTCTTGCTTTAAAATATTCGTTACATAGTTATATGAACATGTTAATGCTTTATACATGGCTCGATTTAAATCATAATGCGCTAAATCTTTAATTTGCTCTTTTCCTTTATAAGTGCCACGTCCTTCTTCTGTCATATCTGCTAAATAAATAATTTTCTCTAAATCTGTCATATTATGACGTCCTACTGTATGATAACGAATACTATTTAAAATAGAAGGTTTACTAATGCCCCAGTTTTTTTCAAGAAGTACTGCCCCTATTTTGCCATGGGCTAAATCAATATGCTTTTCTTCAAATGCATCTAAATCAATTTTATATAAATCACATAATCTTTTTTGCTCTTCTTTACCAAGTTCCTTAGCGATATCATGGAATAAGGCTGCAATAAAGGTTTCATCATAATCTAGATGATGATATTTTGCATACTCAAGTGCCATTTCTACAACACCTCTTGTATGTGCATAACGCTTAGGTGATAATTTAGATGCCACATAATCATACATTTCAGTACGTTCTTCTTCTGTAAGACAAATTTTATATTCATATAAATCATATTTCTTAATATAATTTTCAACTTCTTCTGGTACTAAATACTTAATTGGTTTCATTGCATTAATCCTCTCCCTAATATTAGATGATGAGATGGCAAGTGCTGGTACCTCTAAAAAGTGAATATTCGCCTCATATTGTTTTTTAAGCTCTTCAACTTTTTGAATTAGCTCAGCTTTATGATAGCCAGGTCTCGTAACAGCTACAAAATCACATAGTTTTA
The DNA here is from genome assembly GCA_937935915.1 of uncultured Clostridia bacterium. GTDB lineage: Bacteria > Bacillota > Clostridia > Lachnospirales > Cellulosilyticaceae > Cellulosilyticum. The sequence goes on along the minus strand of CALGWE010000103.1, from coordinate 14 downwards.
ATAATTCTTCTGGT
>CALGWE010000102.1:0-2032 GCA_937935915.1 uncultured Clostridia bacterium | reverse complement strand
CGTCGGCGAATTACTTTTGCTTTAGAGCTATCGTATCAAGTAAATAAAAATTAGAACTAATCTTTGAGGGATGGAGTGCTTTTTTATTTGCATTTAATTTCTATATTAAGTCTGAGTACTTAAACTTTGATAGGAAAGGAGTAAAATAATATTGAAATTTACACTATTTTATATTTGCAACCAAAGTGCAACTTAGAATAGCGAGATAGTTGGTGGTGTAAACCAGAAAATATTGTTATAGTAAACCTAAGAAAGGAGTTGATAGTATGAAACTTGATTTTTTAGGAGTAGCTATTTTTGGAGGCATACTTCTTATTGGACTGACAGTTATAATATGTTTTATCGGTGTAGGTATACTTATCATGAAAGCACTAATTAAATATATAAAATCAGGAGATGTTAGAAAAGAAAAATCAATCATCAGAAAATCTCTTGGTGAAGTTTTAAAACAGCATCGAACAGACCGTAATATGACTCAAGAGTTTGTTGCAGAGGCAATAGGTGTAAGCAGACAAGCTGTATCTAAATGGGAGAATGGAACATCTGATCCAAGTACCTCAAATTTAATTGCACTTGCAAGATTATTTAAAATCTCTGCTGAAGAACTATTACACGAAGTACACTAGATATGATAAGTATGACGTAGAGAAATTCATATTAATAACAAGGGGAAATATTAGTTATGAAAAAAAGAACAAAACACTCTAAGATATGGTATATAGTCTTTGGACTATTAGGAGTAATAGTTTTGGCGGCATTCATATTTATGCACTTGGGCGGATTTAGTACAGGAGAAAATGCAAATCCAGAAGAGTTTGCTAAATATGCACAATCTGTGGAAGATATTACAATACCAGAAAATGCTAAAATAATAGCCTTAGGAGAGGCTACACACGGGAATGTAGAATTCCAACAGCTTAAGCTTGATGTATTCAAACAAATGGTGGAAGACTATGGTGTGAGAGCGTTTGTGCTTGAGGGGGACTATGGTGGCTGTGAGCAAGTAAATCGATACATACATGGTGGAGAAGGAACTGCTCAAGAAGCAGCAGCGGCTATTGGTTTTGCTATATATCGCACGGATGAGATGGCTGAGCTTATTTCGTATATGAAACAGTATAATGAAAGTGCGGCGGAAGGCGAAGACCTTCGCTTTTACGGATCTGATATGCAAAGAATCTATTACAGTTTTCAATTCTTAAATGAAGCATGCAAAGAACTGGGCGTAGATACCACTATTTTACAAAAACTTATGGATGGCGAAAATTGGAGTAGTGAATACGATTACCTTACTCGAATGGAAATCATAAATCAAGTCAAAAATGAACTTAAGGGGAAGAACGATTCTACTAAAGCAATACATTTTGCAGATATGCTATTGCAATATTGTGAACTTCAAGACCTAACAGATACAGATGGCAGTACATTAAGAGATAGATTTATGGCTGAAAATGTCCAATGGATATTACAGCAAGAGCAACAGAGAGGTTACGAGCGTATCTTTGTTACAGGTCATAACAGTCATGTGGCTAAATGGGGTAGCTTTGATTCCATGGGTAAATTACTTTCAAATGAAACAGACGATGGTTACTATGTAATAGGTACAGATTTCTATAGGACCCGTTGCAATATGCCAACGCGTTCTTCTAAAAGACGCACAAATCAAGTATTTTACTCACATAATCCATTGGCTAAAACAGCAAAAATGGCTGGGTTAGATATTTGCTGGTTGGATTTTGAAAATGTCCCGGGAAATTCGGAACTAGCTGAACTAATTTCTCAATACATCTATATGGGTACTCTTGGAGAAGGTTATTCTTGGTTTATGCGTATCCTTCCTCCGACTTACCGAATGTTTCAACCTCCTGCGATACTTTATGATAGCATGATATTTGTAGCAGATGCAAACCCCACTAAAATAATTAAAGAAAAATAAAGAGGAAAACTAATATTAAAATAAAACCGAGCTACGTAGAGTAAGGTACGGAGAAATTCATGTAGTTAAACACTAGCATTGGAGGGTAAGATAGAT
>CALGWE010000101.1:0-1378 GCA_937935915.1 uncultured Clostridia bacterium | reverse complement strand
TGCGCTTTAGTAGGTTTAAAAGTGAATCATCCATTGTTTGCTGCATAGGTTCTCCGCCTAATATAGTCACACCATGAACATTTTCATTTTTAACATAAGTCATAAAACGTTCTTCGACTTCCTTTGTCCAGAGCTCACCTGACTTAAAGTCTTGATAAGCTTCATTAAAGCAACCAGGGCATTTATGCGTGCACCCTGACACAAATAAACTGGCTCGCACCCCTACGCCATTAGCAATATCATATTGTCTCATCTGTGCATAATACATAAGCTTCCTTCTTTCTGCTACTTATTTTATAAGTGCATGCACGGTTTATAAATGCAGTACACGACTCTTGATTTCTTGAGTTTTTCCTTTATTCCAGTAGTTCCCACCTAGGTAACCACAAGTACGACGAATAACATTCATTTTATTTTGATCTTTATTATGACATACTGGACATTCCCATTCTAAATCATCATTTACAATAATTTCCCCTTCAAAACCACATACATGACAGAAATTCAGCATACTGAATATTATGGTAAATATATGTCACAAGTTGTCTTAACGCCTCTAAGTTGTGATTCATATTTGGAATCTCAATATATGAAATACATCCACCTGTTGAAATAGGTTGGAATTGACTTTCAAACTTAAGTTTAGTAAAGGCATCAATATTTTCTCTTACATCTACATGATAACTGTTTGTATAGTAACCTTTATCTGTAATATCTTTAATATCTCCAAACTTCGCTTTATCAATCTTTGCAAAGCGATAGCAAAGTGATTCTGCTGGACTACCATATAATCCAAATCCTAAGCCTGTTTCAGCTTTCCAACGTTTTGTTGTATCATCTAATTTATGCATAACTTTAAGGGCAAATGCTTCCCCTTCTGGTGTCACATGAGAAACACCTTTCATAAGTTTTGTTACTTCATAAAGCCCAATATAACCTAATGAAATTGTTGAATAACCATCCATTAATAATGGATCAATGACAGCACCTTGTGGCAATCTTGCAATTGCACCATGTTGCCAGTGGATTGGTGATTCATCTGATAGTGTTCCTCTTAATGCATTATGACGACACATTAATGCCTCATAACAAAGCTCTAAACGATTATCTAATAATGACCAGAATTTCTCCTCATCACCATTCGCAATAATACCAATTTGTGGTAAATTTAAACTTACTACCTAACCTACCGTTCCTTTCGGAATATTTACGTCACATTTGACCGGAATAGAGTACACCATACGCCTTATCTTATATTTAATTTAATAAGTCGTTCCCTATTATACTCGTTGAACCTCCCCCATATTAACACTTAGGGGTTTGGCTGCTGATTATCCATTGTTCTTACAAGCTGTTTTACAACTTCTTGTAAATATTA
>CALGWE010000100.1:0-3954 GCA_937935915.1 uncultured Clostridia bacterium | reverse complement strand
TAGGCGGCCTCATACACACAGCCGGCTCTAATAGGTATCCATATTTTATTCACAGGTTTCTCGCAGCGCCTGTAGGTCCAAGATTTTGAAGGTGTTTTTATAGTAATCTATAAGACCTTCATTTTTCATACGTCCTAGTTCTCTAGACATAGAAGGACGGGAAACATTGAGATAGTCAGCAAGTTCATTACGACTTAAGGCAATGTTAAACGAAAGTGAACCTTGTCTTTGAGACTCATATAAAAGATATGTAGCTAATTTTTCACGCATACCTTTGAGCATAAGTAGATCAATTTTATGGTTTAAAACATAGTTTTTTTCACCGAGTAATAACATCATATTACGAATGAGTTGATGGTGAAAACCGCAGCTATGTCCACAAGTTTTAAGGATTTTTTCGTAAGGAATAGTGAGCAATAAAGTATCAGTAGTTGCTTTAGCACTTACAGGTGCAAGGCGTTTTGTAGTACAGACGACACCTTCACCAAATAATTGGCTTTCATTTAAGAAGTAAACGATATTGCGTCCACCACTTAAAGTTTCTTTGGCAATTTCCATACAACCTTTTACGACAATATAAATATAAGAAATATCATCGCCTAGGTGAAAGGCGTATTCACCTTCCTTTAAGGTTTTAAAAGAAACACTGAGGCAACCTAATAAATCTTTAAGTTGTTCTGGATGAATATCCTGAAATAAAGGACATTTTGCAATAACTGAGACATGATGTTCATTTGATAGTTTGTAATCAGGTAAATTTGGCATTTATAGCGCCCTTTCTATTGGAGATATTAAAAATTATTTATATTAGTTATGCTAAATATATAAAATTTTTTAAAACAAAATTTATGTAGCTATAGCTACACATTTAGTATGAGTTTTATATTAAGATGTTATTAACAGCAAGTCAAGAAAGAATCAAAATTTGAAAGTGTATAAGTGACTCGCATAAAAGTAAAAATGTAAGTAGCAATAATCATAGATGAGGTTGCGAATTAATCATATAGACTGACATATAAGGAGACAAAAGAATGAGTGCATTTTTAGGACCAATTCACTTCTGGTTATATAACAAAATTCAATTACAACAAGATATCGTAGTAGATATGGTAGAATTAGCAAAAGAAGAAGGCACCCATGATTTAGGTGCTAGATTAGATGAAAAATATGGCGTATCAGAAAGACGTCCATTAGACCAAGTAATTGATGAAATGAATATCCATGGATGGCTTCAAACACAAGTATCACAAGTAGAGTACAAAGTAGCTGAAGGTGTAAAAGAATTATTAGCTAAAAATCCAGCAGCTATGGATAAGTTAAAAAGTCTTTTCTTCAAAAGAGGAGAAGCAGTGGGCATGAAACTGGCTCAAACAGAAGGTTTAAACTTAGGTGTAATTTATAAAGGAATTTCTGATAGCTTATTAGATGGTATGCCATGTGATCATGCAATCCGTGTACTTTCAGAAGCAAATGATGAAATCGTATGGACACGTGCACTATGTGTACATGAAAGATACTGGAATGAAGTAGGTGCAAACATTGCAGATTACTACACATTAAGAGAAGCTTGGCTTGAAGGTTTAGCAAAAGCAGTAGGTATTAAATTCGAAAAAGTAGATGATAAAACTTACGCAATTAAATTAGCATAAGTCACCCAGAAAATAAATAATATCAAGAGATTAGACAGCAGGTAAGCAGCTAAAAGGAGAAGCAATGAACAGTATAGAAGTAATGATGGCAGAACACCGATTAATCGAAAGAATGTTAAAAGTAATGCGTAAGGCTTGTTATGGTATTATGCAAGGCGAAGCAATTAATTATGACGACTTTAACGATATGATTAAGTTTGTAAGAGAATATGCAGATACACATCATCATGGAAAAGAAGAGAAATTCTTATTTAATGAAATGATTACGCATTTAGGTGAGCTTGGGACAAAACTTGTTAAAAATGGTATGCTTGTAGAACATGATTTAGGGCGTCTTCATATGCAAGAACTTACAGCTGCTCTTGAAAAAGTAAAAGCTGGAGATGATGAAAGTAAGCTTGATGTCATTGCCAATGCTATTGGTTATGCTTCACTTTTAACAAGACACATTGGCAAAGAAGATAGCGTAGTATATACTTTCGCACAACGCCAGCTTCCAGCAGATGTACAAACTAACATTGATGTCTTAACAAAAGCTTATGAAGAAGAAGCTGAAGCTAATGGCATACAAAAATACTATCTTGACCTTCTTGAAAGATTAGAAGCAAAATATTTAGTATAATAAACCTTATACCAAAACACTCTAATACAGATTAATACTAAAAGACTCTATAGTTACAGCATAAAACATAAAGCTGTTGCTATAGAGTCTTTTTGCATTATTGAGTGAGGTGATAAGTAATAGATGGGATAATATAAGTATTGTTTGATATAATGGAAAGGAGAAGATTTATAAACAGGGAGATTAGTTAGAATAGAGATGAAAAATAACTGAGCATAAAGACATAATAAAAAAGTTAGAAGCAGGAGAAGGACTACAAATTTAATAGAATGGGAGAAATGATAATGAAAAAGATGTTAGCTATTTTAGGGAGTCCAAGAAAGAATGGAAATGTTGCCAATATGCTGAAGATCGCTATGGAAGAGGGAGAGAAAAAAGGATATGAGGTCCATTATATTAACTTATATGAAAAAAAGATTGCACCATGTTTAGGGTGTATGGCATGTAAACAAACACAGGCCTGCAGATTAAAAGATGATATTGAGGAAATTAGAAAGTTGCTTATTGAAAGTGATCTAACTGTCTTAGCAAGTCCCACATATTTTGCCAATGTATCAGCACCTATTAAAAATATGTTTGATCGTTTAGTAGGCGTTGTAATGGATGATAATGAAAGTATGATTCCTAAACCTAGATTATCTGCAAATCATAAATATATTTTATTAACAGCCTGCAATACACCAGCACCTTTTGACAGATTAGCAGGGCAAAGTAGTGGCGCCATTAAGATGATGAAGGAATTCTTTAATATCTCAGGTATGAAATATGGAGGTAGTGCAATATTTGCAGGGACTAGAGATAAGAAAGAAGTACCAACAAGTGTAGTAAGTAAAATTAAAAAGCTTATTAAATAACATGTACACAACATAAATAAGATAATTGACTAAGATACAAATGAGGGTGGGAAAATGAAATATAAAGTAGTTTTATTTGATTTTGATTATACTTTAGCAAACTCGGAAAAAGGGATTCTCATGTGTTTTAGACACGTTTTAAATGCACATGGTTATGAAAATATATGTGATGAAGCCATTAAAAAGACTATAGGAATGACGCTTCAAAATGCTTTTAAAGAACTTACTGGCATAGAAGAAGAAATGACACTTGAAGCTTATCGCAGGGAGTATATTCAAAAGGCGGATGAGGTGATGACACCAAATACTAAGTTATATCCTGAAACATTACCAGCTTTAGAAAATCTAAGGGAAGCAGGCATTCAAATAGGAATTATTTCTACTAAGTTACGTTATCGCATTGAAGCAACTTTTGAATTATATGAGATTCAAAATTGGATTGATATTATAGTAGGCAGTGAAGATGTGAAAACACATAAACCATCTCCAGAAGGGCTACTTTATGCCATAGAGGCTTTAGGGGTAAGGAAAGAAGAGGTTTTATATGTGGGAGACAATATTATTGATGCCAAGACAGCTCAAAATGCTGGTGTAGATTTTGTGGCAGTAACTACAGGTACCAATAGCGCAGAAGATTTTAGAGATTATCCTTGTAGAAAGGTAATAAGCAATCTAAGTTATTTAACTGATATGAACTAAGAATATAAAGTAGAAATTAGAATTTTTTAGAGGGTGAATAATATGAGGAAATGTATACGTTGTAATATCAATATGATTGAAGATTATGATGTAAAAGTTGAGGGTGCAGCATATGGATTAAAGGTTACAA
>CALGWE010000099.1:0-3703 GCA_937935915.1 uncultured Clostridia bacterium | reverse complement strand
CTAATTCCACCCTTTACATAACCTTCCCAAAGCAGCTTACTATCTCCATATACTTTCATATTTACACCATATGAATCTTCTATTTTATTCTTAGATTCAAAAGTAGTCGTTAATACCCCTGTAAAATTCGTATACTTGCCATCTAATACATATCCTATCTTTCTTGAACAAACATATGAAGGGCTTACCCATCTTCCATCCCTGTATTCCATACTAAATTTCCAGCCCTTAGTATAGTCAGATTTATTTAAGTTATCAAAGTCCTCACCTGGTGTCCAATCTACATATGAAATATCTCCATTGTTAAAGTAAGTTGTCATATCAAACATAGATACAGGTAAATATGTTTCATATTTCTTTAGCTTTTCATCAATTTTACTTGTATCTACAACCATCTCTTTAGCTCGTTCTAATACTGTGATAGCTTCTTGATACTTGCCTTCATTAGCTAAAGTTTCTGCTTGTGTTACTAGTTTGTCTGCCTCTTGTTTTTGCTGCGCTGTAATTTGACTTTCATATTTACTTAATTCAGCTTTAATATCCGCATCATTTGGTATAATTTCAAGTGCTTCATTTAATAAGCTAACAGCTTCGCCATAACCTTCTTTTTCACTTACTTCTTTTGTATTTGCAAAAAGTGTTTCTTTATATAATGCTGATGTGTTAATTAATAATTCCTGTGCTGCATCATAATTTTCATCTTCTGCAATAACCTTTCTTAATTCACGAATACCCGCTTCATAATTCTTCTCATTAACAAATTGTGTACCTTCTATATAAGCTTTTCTTGATGTACGAAGTTCATTAATATGATCTATTTTTGCAGCAACTTCTGCATCATTTAATATACTCATAGCTCTAATTGCTTGTATGCGTACTAATACTTGATCATAGTCTATGTTCTCTTCTATGTATCCTGTTTCTAAAGCTATAAGTTCTTCTTTTAGATAGTTATAGATATTCTTTGCCTTCTTACCATTTTCTTCTACAGATTTATCATAAACTTCTTTAGCCTGTGTATAAGACTCTTGTTCAAATAGGTTTTTGAATCCTACAATAGAATTTGTCATATAAGAATATGCTACACCACCACCAGCTACTAATGCAGTTGCTAAAATACCTCCACTTATTAACTTAATCTTTGTTCCCTTAGAAAGTGGTTTCTTTTCTTTTGGTGCCTTTTTTTCTTTTGGTGCTTTCTTTTTCTTAGCCACCTTTTTGTCCTTAACTTTTAATGATTTCTCTTTAGGCTCTTTTTCTTTATCATTTTTTTCTTGCACTGGCTTTTCTTCTTGTGCTTCATAATAAGGGTTATATTCCTCTTTACTACCTTCTAATACTGCTGGATCTATCTTGCTATGATCTATTCCTAATGTATTATTCTTCCCTTCTACTTTCGCATCTTCTTTGTCAGAAAATACACCTAGTGTTGCCTTATCTGGTACTACATCTTCTGTGGATTTAGCTATAATCTCATGATTTCTCTCTGCTTCTGTGATTTCATTTCTGAAGCTTTCTAAATCATCTTTTAATTCCTGTGCAGTTTTATAACGTTTTTCTCTTGTTGCACATGCTTTTAATATAATTTCGCCTAATCTATTTTGTGCTTTCATTGGTAATGGTGGCACTTCTTCATTAAGACGTTTAGTCTCAGCTATATAAATATCATCTGCTAAAATGCTAGCTGGATAATCTGGCATAAATGGTAATCTTAAATGATTGAGTAGTTTATAAAGTACAATTCCTAATGAATAAATATCGATTGTTGTATCATAAGGCTTTCTTTGATGAATCTCTGGTGCCATATATGAAGAAGTTCCCTTCATAGAAGCGGCTTTAGTTACCTCTTGTAATGTTTTGGCTACACCAAAGTCTCCTAATTTAAAGTTCCCTGATTCACTAATGAAAATATTAGCTTCCTTAATATCACGATGCATTACATCATTTTTATGACAAAGTGTTAATGCTTCACACATATCAATACCTAATTGTAAAATATCGTCTAGTGTCATCCCATTCTTTCTCATATATTTTGTTAAAGGCACTAAATATTCCATTCTTATAAATACATCAAATCTAAGTGGGGTATCTTGCTCTTTGATTTCATGATCATAATAAGCTACAATATATCGATTATCCTTTTTATTAAGTGCTAACATTGTATTAATTTCACTTGTGATATCTTCTACAATCTTAGTAAAATGCTGCTTCGTTAGTTCTTTATCATAATTAAATTGTTGTAATACTTCCTCATACTGAGCCTCTTCTGGAAGAACAATATGTTTAATTGCTGTATAGTATTTTTTACCTAGTTCTTCTTTTACACCTAGATAAACGCTTCCATATCCACCACTGCCTAATTTTTTTTCAATTACGTAGCCATGAATACTATTTCCTATTAGGTCCTTATATCGTTCCATTAAATTCTCCTTGCTGTCTATACTTATAAGTTTATTACACGAATTAATAATAATGTGGTGTTATCATATCCGGCTCTACTATTTTCACCTTCTTGTAGTGCTCTATTTATAAGCATCTTAGCGGTTAAATATATATTTTCATTTTGTTGTGATAAAATCGCCTTTATTTCTTCTTGTTCTAAAGAATCTGTTAGCCCATCACTACAAATTAAAAACATCTTATTTCCCTGTAATTCAAATGGCTTTGTCATCTGAGCTGTTAATAATCCATACTCTTTCTCTAAGCCAAAATATTTAGTTAGTCTTCTCTTTTTTCTTAAGAGTTCATAGTCTGTTGGTTCTGCCATCTTCATATCGATTAGCAGTTGTGCTTCATTATTATCTTTAGTTAATTTGGTTAATTCACCACTATCATATAAAAAAGTGCTGCTATCTCCTATATTGAAAATAACTGCTTCTTTTCCTAAGCATATGAGACCACTTAAAGTCGCCCCCATACTTATTAAATCATCTTTTTTTGCTTTCTTTAAAATCATATCATTTGTTTGCATAATATGATTTTGAAATAACTTAATACATTCTGACTTATCTTTATTAGATTCTATAGGCATTTGTCTTAATTGTTCCTCAAAGGTTTGAAGTGACTTCGTTACCATATAACTTGCCACTTCACCTCCTTTATGTCCGCCCATGCCATCACTTACAGCAAATATCCTTTGACTAGTGCCCACATATTTTTCATTATATGCTATGTATTTTTCACTACTCTGGCTCATTTGACTTTGTTCTTCTAATGTAAGATAAATGCCATCACTTAGATAAAAGTTATCCTCATGATTTGAACGTTTATTTCCAATATGGGATACAAGGCAACATTCTAATCCTAACATGCCTTCTCCTCTCATCTTAACTTAATTACTGATTAATTAAATTGGCTTGCATTACTACTAATAGCGCTATCAGTTTGATCATATGTCTCTGCAGTGTCCATTAGAAATTGTGCATATGCTTCTACTACTTTTTCATAATCTTCAAAGACTGGCTTTAACCCTTTGAATTTTTCGAAGATAGTTGTAGCTGCTTCACTTTCCCATGAATCTACTAAACCTTCCATGCTTCGTGTGATCTCTTCTAATCTGTCTGTTAGATCATCATTACAGCTTTTAATAACTGTTGCTTTTTCTCTTACTTCATCTAAATCAATTTGAATACTATCTGGCATATACTGTTCTCCCTTTTTATATACTTTCTTTGTAACTGTTCAGCCGCTAACTTAAGCAAAA
>CALGWE010000098.1:0-3706 GCA_937935915.1 uncultured Clostridia bacterium | reverse complement strand
AATCCACACACTCCCATTTAAGGGCGAGGACTTCTCCTAAACGCATACCTGTGTATAGGGCAAGGCGAAGAAAGAGTCCGTTAGGCTCTGATTTAGAGGCTTCTATATAACGGAGTTGTTCTTCTGTGGTTAAGATTTTAATCTCTTTGGCTTCTTTAGCTGCTTTGGGGATGATAATGCCATCCATAGGGTTTGTACGGATGAAGTTATTTTTAATGGCTGATTTAAAAGCTTTGTTTAAGAGATTTTTAATTTTTTGTAGGGTGGCTTTTGCATAATCTGTTTTGTTATTAAAGTATCTTTGAAGTTGTGAGTGGGTAATTGATTGTAGCCCTACATTTCCAATGATACTCTCTTTAATATGCACCTCATATATATTCACATAGCGATGAAAAGTAGTAGGTGCCACTTCATGAATCACATGGATAAATAAGAATTGATAGACCCAATCTGAAAGGGTAATAAGGGTTTTATCAAGTGCCTTTCCGTTTAATGAGATATCCATTTTATAAGCATCTACTTTAGCTTGTAGTTCTCTTTTTGTTTTTGCACGGATGTACTTATATTTCTTAGTGCCGTTTGGGTGACGTTCACCTGTATCCACAGTAGCCGTATATAAGCCATCTGCATTTTTCTGTCCTTTCTTTCGTTCTTTTTGTAATGTCATAAGTTAATTAATCCTCCTCCTCTTGAAATTGATTGATTTTAAAGCGTATATAGTCATTAATTTCTTTTAGTAATCGTGTATGTGATGTGGTATTAATGTGTTGCACAGGATTTGAAAGCAGTGCCATCTTATCTAAAAGCTGATTAACAAGCATCACATAATTATTTTGTTCATATTGCGTACTTGGTACGTTGTAGCGATTGAGCGTATTAGCTGTAATATTTTCTATGAGTAAATCTAAATTAAGACTAAGCTCTTTGATCGTTGGGTCTGAAGATTGTGTAAGTAGTGTAAGATTCTTATTAATACTTGTAATATGTTTATCGTCAGAAGTCACTGTAGGTGAAGCACCGCCTAAAAGTTCATAAGGGGTAACCTCTAATGCTATTGCCAACTTTTCTATTGTTTCTAAGTTGGGTTCTCTATCCCCATTTTCATATTTTCTAATTGTAATCTCTGCAATACCTAATCGTGTCGCAAGTTCTTTTTGGGTTATTTTAAGCCTTTTTCGAGCTGTTTTGATATTGTTACCTAACAAATTTATTTCACTCCTTTATATAGATAATTTACCACAAACGATACGAAATGTATACATAAAATTATAAAAAGCTATTGACTAGATACAAAATGTATCGTAAACTGAGTGAGTAATCGATACGAAACGTATCTAAAAAAGGAGGTGAAAGATTGCAGATTGATGGCAACAAATTAGCCGTAGAAATGGCTAGAAAGTGTTTATCAACAAAACAGCTCTCAGAAATGACAGGTATTTCTAGGGTAACGATCCAGCGTTTAAAAGCTGAAAATCAAAAAGCTAGATTGCAGACAATCGGTAAATTAGCAAAAGCATTACAAGTTCAAGTAGAAGATTTAATTCATTAAAAGGAGATAACAACATGAAATTACTTACACCAAAACAAACACAAGCGATTACAGGACTTAGCACAACAGCCACTTACAATATGTTCTGGTCAGAAGGCTTTCCAAAGATAGTACTTGGTAAAAGAGCATTAAGAGTAGATGAGCAAGATTTGTATAAGTATTTACAAAGCAAAAAGCAGATGATGTAGTCAATATAAAAAGACGGATTAGAAAAGACAGCAGGAGGAAAGATTTGAAGATAGAACAGCTTATAACAAGATTTGAAAAGGTAAAAAGAAATGGCACCAACTCATATATTTGTAGATGCCCAGCACATAAGGATGAAGAACCAAGTTTATCTATTAAGGAAATAGAAGATAGGATACTGATACATTGTCACGCAGGATGTGACACAGGGAGCATACTTGGATATGTGGGATTAGAATTAAAAGATTTATTTACACAAAATAACACCCTTACTCTGACTTGGAAGGAAAAAGTAAAGGTGTGGCATGATCGTCAAAAAGGGGATTTAGCTTTGGAAGAGCTATATCCTTATTACGACGACAATCAAAGTATATTGTACTATAAAGCAAGATACGAAGGCAAGGCAATTAGACATTTTAGAGTGGATGGAGATACGGTGATTTGGAAGGACGTATTCCGTGGCATTTCTAAGACTTTATATCATAAATCAGCCATTACAAAGGCAAGGGAAAACAATGAACCTATTTATTATGTAGAAGGTGAGAAAGATGTACACACCTTAACGGCATTAGGTTTATTGGCAACCACAGCAGGAGGAGCAACAGCTTGGCAAAAAGAGTTTGCTACATATTTTGAAGGACTAGATGTAGTCATTTTGCAAGATAATGATGTAGCTGGTGAGAAACTCAGTAAACAAATGGTACAGGACTTAGCACCTTATGCTCAGCAAATAAAAATTGTAGTACCAAGCAAAGCACCTCATGGAGATGTAACAGATTATTTAAAAGAAGGACATACCAAGCATGAACTGCTTGAAATGATTAAACAAGCAAGTGAAGAAAAGGCTATGAAAGAACCTTTAAAGCACTATAGATTAGATGATACAGATAATGCACATACCATGGCAGAGTTATATAGAGATAAGCTTTGTTATGCCTATGATGTGAATAAGTGGTATATCTATAACAATGTGAAATGGGAAGAAGATCGTGTAGATGGCGTACGACTATTAGCCAATCAAATGATAGACAGAATGGAGCAGGACTTCTTTATGTTACTTAATGCCATAGAAGACGATAAAGAGAAACAAAAGACAGAGAAACTTTATAGAACGCATCTTAAAAGCTGTAGAAGTAACAGAGGTAAAACTTCTATTCTGAATGAAACAAAACATTTATTACCGATAGTTTCTACGCAGTTTAATGAGAAAAGGGAGCTATTGAATACACCCAATGGTACTTATGAAGTCCAGACACAAGCATTTCATCCACACACCTCACAAGATTATCTGTCGCAAGTTACCAATGTGAATCTCGTCACAGGGGCAAAAGCACCTACTTGGGAGAAGTTTATAGATGAAATCTTTTTAGGTGACAAGGAACTCATTCATTATGTGCAAAAGGCAATAGGGTATAGTATAACAGGTTTTACAAAGGAGCAATGTATGTTTATAGGATATGGAGACGGAGCAAATGGTAAAGGGGTATTTAAGGATGTGTTAAGTTATATTCTTAATGACTATGTGAAATGCCCACAAGCTGAAACAATATCACAAATAAGACAAGGATCAGAAGCAAGTCCAGATATTATTAATTTAATGGATGCACGTTTAGTCGTATGTGTAGAAAGTAATAAAGGGGTAAGGTTTAATGAAGGATTGATTAAACAGCTCACAGGAGAAGATAAGGTCACAGCAAGACGTTTATATTGTGAACCGATTTCTTTCTTACCACAATTTAAAATGTGGCTCTTTACAAATCATTTACCAGAAGTGGTAGGTACAGATAAAGGGATATGGCGAAGATTAAAGATTATACCTTTTAAATTAGACTTACCAGAAGAAAAGAAAGATAGACAGCTGAAAGACAAGCTGATGAAAGAAGTAGAAGGGATTCTCTGGTGGTGCATAGAAGGACTTAATATGTATTTAGCAGAAGGTTTAAAAGAGCCAAATTCAGTGATTCAATTAGT
>CALGWE010000097.1:0-2139 GCA_937935915.1 uncultured Clostridia bacterium | reverse complement strand
TTTATCCTTATTCTAATAAATTTTCATAATTCTTTTAAGCTGCTCTTACCGTTCTCCTTGATGAGATAAATAATAATACAAACTTTGTATATACTACTTAATAAATTATTATTTCTTAATGGAGGTTATGATGAAAAATAAGATTTATTTATTTTCCATACTTTCTTTATTTCTAGTTTTCCTTCTTATTTTTCAACCCGTTCTTGCCACTACGCCTACACCTAATCACCTTCGATGATGGACCTACACCTAAAATCACTGAAGACATCTTAGATATTTTAAAGGCTCATGATGTGAAAGCTACCTTTTTTATCGTTGGGAAAGAAATTAAAGGGCGAGAAAATATTTTAAAACGTATTTATGAAGAAGGCCATGGCATCGGCCTTCATACCTACAGCCATGATTTTAAAAAGATTTATGTAAGCTGTGATGCTTTCATTTCAGAAATGGATCAAGACCTTAGAGTCATTAATGAAACTTTAGGGACCAATCTTGATATTAAAGCAATCAGGTTCCCCGGTGGTAGTTCAGGCCGTCTAACTAAAGCTTGGCTTGAAGCCCTCACCGCTAAAGGTTATCAAATCTATGATTGGAATGTAGATCTTCAAGATGGTGTAAAAGGAAACTTATCGCCAAGTGAATTTGTCCGCAATGGCACTAAATTCATGGATAAAAGTTCTAGAAAAATAATCTTAGCTCACTGTAATATAAATAATCAAAATACCTGTAAAGCTTTACCTGAACTTATTAAGTATTATAAAAGTCAAGGTTATACTTTCAAAATTATAGATGCGACTACAGCCCCTTATTATTATCGCATCAAAAAATAAAATTAAACAAAAAAGCAGGAAATGTATCTAAACATTTCCTGCTTTTTGCATTTAAATTGATATGAATCCAAATGTACTAAGAATTGATGTCACTAAGATTGCAATAATACAAACTGGTGCAATGTATTTAATAACAATAACGAATAATCTTTCTTTTTTAAATTCAGATGATTGTTTTACTTCATCAATGAAAACTTGTGGTTTGATAACATATCCTACAAAGATACATGTAAGGAATGCACCTACTGGCATTAAGATTGTATTTGTTAAGAAGTCCATTTGATCTAAAATACCAAGTCCTAAGATTTTAAAGTCACTCCAAATACCATTTCCTAATGAAGATGGAATACCTAAAAGAATCGCACAGATTGTTACAATAATAGTTGCCTTTCGTCTATTCCATTTAAACTCATCACAAAATACAGATACAACGGCTTCCATAAGTGAAATCGCTGATGTTAAAGCTGCAAATAATACTAATAAGAAAAAGATAAGTCCAATGATTCTACTCATTCCCATGCTTGCAAATACTTTAGGTAAAGTAATAAACATAAGTCCTGGACCTGCACTTAATGCAGTTTCATCTCCGCCTGAGAAAGCAAATACTGCTGGAATAATCATCATCCCTGCGATAATCGCAATACCTGTATCAAATAACTCAATATGTCTTACTGATTTTTCAAGGTCATCTTCCTTGTGGAAGTAAGAACCGTATGTAATCATAATCCCCATTGCCAGTGACATGGAATAGAACATTTGTCCTAATGCGGCTACTACTGTCATTCCTGAGAAATGAGAGAAGCTTGGTAATAAGAAATATTTAAGACCGTCCATACCACCTGGTAAAGTAATTGAATAAATCGCTACAATTATTGATAATACAATTAGGATTGGCATAAAAATTTTACTTACCTTTTCAATCCCATCTTTTACACCACGAATAATAACGACTGTACACATAATAACGAATATGATTTGCCAAACGATTGGTTCAACTGGTTTTGCAATATATGCACCAAAGTCCCCATCTCCAGCCATGGCTACAGTTTCACCTGTGAGATAACCTACGAAATACTTAATAACCCAACCGCCAATTACACTATAGTAAGGTAAAATTAAAAATGCTACAAGCGCAGCAATTACACCAATAAAACTATACTTCTTATTTAATGTACGATAAGCCCCAATTGGACTCAACCCTGTATTACGACCTAATGATGTTTCCGCAATCATAATTGCAAAACCAAAACTCATAACTAATAATATGTAAATTAATAAAAACATTCCTCCCCCGTATTTAGCTGCCAGA
>CALGWE010000096.1:0-3368 GCA_937935915.1 uncultured Clostridia bacterium | reverse complement strand
CAGCAGCAATGGGATTAGCTTTTAGAGCTGCAGGTGATGGAATGGAAGTAAAGGTGGTTCAATTCCTTAAATCATGGAAAACAGGTGAGTTAGAATCTGCTAAGAGATTTGATAACTTAGAGATATTAAGATTTGAAAAGGTTAAAGGATTTACTTGGGAATTAAATGATGAAGAGTTAGCTCAGTTAAAATCAGAGGTTAGAGTAGGCTTTGATTTTGTAAAAGGACTAGTTGAAAATAGAGGATGTGATATATTAATTTTAGATGAGGTAATGGCTTCAATTTCTGGAGGATTCATAGGAGAAGATGAAATTGTAGAATTAATCGAAAAGAAACCTAAAGATATGGAATTAATTCTTACAGGAAGAAATGTACCAGAAAAAATAATGGAAAAAGCTGATTTAATAACAGAGATGAGAGAAATTAAACATTATTATAAAAAGGGAGTTCCAGCTAGAGAGGGGATAGAATTTTAATGAATAAAAATGTTATTGGGGTAGAAATATCAGGAATAAGAAAATTCTATAATGAAGTAGTAAAATTCCCAGAGGCTATATCATTAACTCTAGGACAGCCAGATTTTCCTGTTCCAGAAAAGGTTAAAGAAGCTATGATAAGGGCTATTGAAGAAGGAAAAACAACATATACAGCTAATGCTGGTATAGTTGAATTAAGAGAAGAAATATCAAGTTTATTAAAGAATAATTTTGACATTGATTTTAGTAAGGATGAAATAATTATAACTGTAGGTGGAAGTGAAGGGCTATATGCAGCTATGACAGCCCTTTTAAATCCTGGAGAGAAGGTTTTAGTTCCATCAATTGCATATCCAGCTTATGAAAGCATAAGCAAAATAATAGGATGTGAAGTTATAAATTACGATTTAAATGAAGATTTTTCAGTTAATATAGAAAGTTTAAAAGAAGGAATAAAACAAGGGGGAAAACTTTTAGTTCTTTCTTATCCATGTAATCCTACAGGGGCATTACTTAGTAAAAAAAGTAGAGATGAGTTAGTAGAGATTATAAAAGAAAATGATATATTAGTATTAACTGATGAAATTTATTCATCCCTTTGTTTTGAAGAGGAGTATTATTCTGTAGCTCAATGCAAGGATATAAAAGAAAAAATAATATATGTAAGTGGATTCTCTAAGATGTTTTCAATGACAGGGCTTAGAATTGGATATGTAGCCTGTCCTAAGAAAATATATGATCAAATTATAAAGGTTCATCAATATAATTCTTCATGTGCAACATCTATTTCTCAATGGGGAGCCTTAGAAGGATTAAAATCTTGTATGAATGATGTTGAAAATATGAAGGAATCTTTTAAAGAAAGAATGAATTTCACTTATAAAAGATTAATAGATATGGGCTTAGAAGTGGAAAAACCTAAAGGAGCTTTTTATATTTACCCTAATATAAGTAAGTTTGGATTAACATCAGAAGAATTTTGTCATAGATTACTTAAAGAAGGCAAAGTTGCCTGTGTACCAGGAGATGCCTTTGGAAAAGGTGGAGAAGGGTATATTAGAATATCTTACTGTTATAGCAAAGATGAACTTGAAAGAGCTTTAGATAAATTAGAGGCTTTTGTAAAAACTTTAAAAAAGTAAACTATGTCTTAAATAAAAGATAATTTAAAAAGGTAAAAATAAAATAAGTTATATAAAATTAAAAATAAAACTTATAAATAGTATTAAGAGAAGAAAATAATTCTCAAAATATATTTATAAGTTTTATTGTTTTACTTTGTTTTAAATATTTTTAGATGGAGGGTACCAGATGAGCACTTTAGAAAAATTATCTGAATTAGAATCTCGTAGGACCACTATTGTTGTGAAACGCAACGAAGAAGCTAAAAAAGCAGCTCTTGCACAAGGAAAACTTACAGCAAGAGATCGTATCAATGCACTTTTAGATGAAAATAGCTTTGTTGAAATCGGTGCGTTTATGGCAAGTAGAAGTACAGCATTTAATATGCCAGAAGTAGATACACCAGCAGATGGTGTAGTAACTGGTTATGGTACTGTAAATGGTAATCCTGTATATGTATACAGCCAAGACAGTAGTGTACTAGGTGGCGCTATTGGGGAAATGCATGCTAAAAAAATTGTAAGAGTTTATGAGGATGCATTAAAAGTTGGGGCACCAGTTGTAGGATTCTTAGATACAGTAGGTGCAAGATTACAAGAAAACATGGATGCACTTTTAGGATACGGTGCAATTTATAACGTGATGTCAGAAGCATCAAGCGTTATTCCTCAAATAGCAGTCGTAGCAGGTGATTGTGCAGGTGGGGCTGCATTTATTGCAGGTCTTGCTGACTTCGTATTTATGAGCACAAAATCAGCACGTGTTTTCTTAAATAGCCCAAATACTTTAGAAGATAAAAATGCAACATTTGAAACTGTTGCAACAGCTAAAGTTCATTTTGAAGAAACAGGTCTTGCAAACTTTATCGCTGATAAAGAAGAAGAACTTGTTGAAGAAGTAAGAAGACTTTTAAGTTACTTACCACAAAGTAATAGTGATGAAGTACCATTCTATACAGTAACAGATGATATTAACCGCGTAGAAGCATCACTTAACAGTTTCGACTTTGAAACACAAAGTGTTAAAGATATCGTAACAGCAGTTGCTGATAATGGAGACTATTTAGAAGTAGGTGCTGCTTACGGCAAAACAGCTTTAACAGCATTTATGCGTTTAGATGGTGGTACAGTTGGGGTAATTGGTAATGCAGAAACTAAATTAGATGATGCAGGTATCAAAAAAATTACAGAGTTTGTAAATGTTTGTGAAAGTTTTAATGTACCAATGGTAACATTTACAAATATTGAAGGTTTTGAATCAACAGTAGCTACAGAAAAAGGTGGTATCATTAAAGCTGCAAGTAGTCTTGTAAAAGCTTTTGCAGAATCAACAGTACCTAAAGTAAATGTTTTAGTAGGTGAAGGGTTTGGAAGCAGCTTTATTGCTATGAATAGCAAAGCAGTTGGAGCTGACATGGTATATGCATGGCCAACAGCTCAAATTGGTAGCTTAAAAGCAGAAAGTGCAATGAAAATTATGTATGCTACAGAACTTGAAAGTGGCACAATGACAGGTGAAGCTTATGGGGAAGCAGTAGCTGAATATGAAGCAATGCATGGTAGTGCTTTTGCAGCAGCACAAAAAGGTTTAGTAGACGATATCATTGAACCAGCTGCAACTCGTAAACGTGTTATTGCAGCTTTAGAAGTATTAGCAACTAAAGTACGCTAAGCGCCCAATAACTAAAGGTAGGTGAATAAAATGAGCGAAAATATAAGTAATTTTGTTACAGGTTTAAATACCTTCTTTATTGGGGTTGTTGTTGTTTTC
>CALGWE010000095.1:0-1811 GCA_937935915.1 uncultured Clostridia bacterium | reverse complement strand
AAAGGCAACCATATTCGTGTCCATCCATTACTTCACTGGAATGAGATTGATATTTGGGAATATATCAAACGTGAAAATATTCCAATCATTGATTTATACTTTGCGAAAAATGGTAAACGTTATCGTAGCTTAGGATGTGCACCATGTACTGGAATGGTAGAATCTAATGCAGCAACGATTGATGATATTATTAATGAATTAAAAATTACCACCACAAGCGAACGTGCAGGACGTGCCCAAGATCAAGAGGACGCTTATGCAATGCAAAAATTACGTAAAGATGGCTATATGTAAAAAAGCACACATGAATGAGCGGGAAATCATGTGAGTTTAGAGATAAGGGTAAAATTAAACATTAAGATTAGAACAGGGGGCAAAAACATGGAAACAAATATTAAAGTGAAACAAATTATTCAAGAAGAAAAAATCGCAGCATTAAAAGATGTTTTAAAAATCGTTGTAGTAGGTCACGTAGACCACGGAAAATCTACACTTATTGGGCGTTTACTTTACGATACCAATTCACTACCAGAAGGAGCCATTGACAAAGTGAAACGTATTGCCAAAGAAACAGGAAAACCTTTTGAATATGCCTATTTATTAGATGCCTTTGAAGAAGAACAAAAACAAGGGATTACAATTGATACCACACAACTTCAATTTCGTACAGCGCAAAGAGAATACGTAATCATTGATGCACCAGGCCACAAAGAGTTCTTAAAAAATATGATTTCAGGGGCAGCCAATGCAGAAGCAGCACTTTTAATGGTAGATGCTAAAGAAGGGGTGCAAGAACAATCTAAACGTCACGCTTATATGCTTTCTTTATTAGGCATTAAAAAAGTTTATGTGATTATTAATAAAATGGATTTAGTGGATTATCGTAAAGAGGTTTACGAAAAAATCAAATTAGAAATAGGTGCTTTCTTAAGAGCATTAAATGTACATCCACTGGACTATATTCCAGTATCTGCTTTTGAAGGTGAAAATATTGCAAGACATTCAGAGCAAATGGCTTGGTTTAATGGGCCATCTATTATAGAAGCGATTGACCTCATTAAGCATGAAGAAGGACTCAATAACAAACCACTTCGTTTTCCAATTCAAGACGTTTATAAATTTGATGATAGACGGATCATTGCAGGAAGAATTGAAAGTGGTACATTAAAAGTTGGGGATGCCATTACCATTTATCCAGAAGGTAAAACAACTCATGTGAAAGCTTTTGCCTATTGGCAAGAAAAAGATAAAAAAGAAGTGGCTTATGCCGGTGAATCTGTAGGCATTATTGTAGAAGATGAATTCTTCAATAAACGTGGTGAAATTATTACCCATCAGGAAAATGCACCAGTTGTCACAAAAAAATTCCGTGCCAGTCTTTTCTGGATGGGCAGAGGGCCACTTGAAGTAGGTAAAAAATATAAATTGAAACTAGCTACAGAAGAAGCCGAAGTTGTAGTTTCTGAAATTGTAAAACTAATCGATGCCACCAACTTAGATAGGCAATCTGAAATAAGTAAACAAATTACAATGAATGGTGTAGCAGAAGTGATTATTGAAGCTAAAGACAATCTTACAGTAGATTTATTTGGCGATAGTCAGGTCACAGGACGCTTTGTATTAGTTGATGGCTATGATGTAGCTGGTGGTGGGATTATCACAGCGGCTGAAAAAGCTAAAGCACAAGAACTGGGGATCTTTAAAGCAGGACAGCTTACAGGGCGTACTGATTTATTTGATGAATTCTATTATAATGTCTTTGATTATGGTATTGAAAAAGTATCTAAATGGATGATGCCGATTCTTTTGGT
>CALGWE010000094.1:0-2934 GCA_937935915.1 uncultured Clostridia bacterium | reverse complement strand
TCATATTGATGACCTGGGTATATTTCTGTGTTTTTTGGTATAATAGCTTTAATATGCTGGATGCTTTGATACATTTCATCTACAGACGCACCTGCTGCGCTGCACATACCACACCCTTCAATAAAAAGTGTATCTCCTGTAAATAATTTTTCACCGATCCAATAACACATACTTCCTTTTGAATGCCCTGGAGTTAATAGACACTTAACATTTATTGCCCCCATATGTAGGATATCGCCATCATTTAATAGTTTCATATTAGGGATATAGTAGTCGTAAAAATGTGCTTCATCAGTAGAAAGACATACTTGTATCTGATACTTTTGATATAACCATTCTACCTGAGCTGTATGATCACTATGTGTATGTGTGAGTAAAATATACTTCATTTTAAGTCCATAACTCGCTATAAGCTGCTCAATCTTTTCCCTTTCACAGGCTGGATCAATGATGATTGTTTCTAGACTATTAGGTTCCACAATTACATAAGTATATGTTTTATAAGTTGTTGATTCATCTTTTAATATAAATAGCTTAAATGAGTTTTCTAGCATTTAATGCTCTCCTTTCATATTCTTTTCTATGTTTTGGCTTTCTTCATGATAGACAATAGATTCGATAATATATTTAGGACGATGTTTAGTTTCTAAATATATCTTACCAATATACTCGCCCACTATACCTAACATCAAAAGTTGCAATCCACCTAGTGCCCAAATAGAGACACTTAAGCTTGTCCAACCACTCACTGTATCCCCCATAAAACGTACAGCTAGACAATAAATCAGCATGCCAATACTTACGAGGAAAGCAATCCCACCTAATAAAGTGGCTATACGTAAAGGTTTAATCGTAAAAGAGGTAATACCTTCTAATGCAAAAGCAATCATTTTCTTTAAAGGATATTTAGATTCGCCTGCTATACGTTCATGACGTTCATAAGCTACAGTTGTATATGGATAGCCTATTTGTGGCACAATGCCACGTAAAAATAAGTTAACTTCTCCAAATTGCATAAGGCCTTCTAATGCTCTTTTACTCATTAAGCGATAATCTGCATGATTGAAAACCACTTCAACCCCCAAAAAGCGCATGACTTTATAAAAACTTTCTGCTGTAAAGCGTTTAAAGAAAGTATCCGTTTTTCTAGACGCTCTTACGCCGTAAACAATGTCATTGCCTGCTGCATAGGCATCCACAAACTTTTCAACCACCCCTACATCATCTTGCAAATCTGCATCCATGGAAATCACACTATCTGCATGGTTTTTTGCAATGGTTAACCCTGCTAAAAGTGCATTTTGGTGTCCTCTATTACGCGCTAAGTTAACCCCTACAAATAGTGCATCTTTTTCTGTGAGTGCTTTAATCATTTGCCATGTATGATCTTTTGAACCATCATTTACAAATGCAATGCGACTACTATGAGCAATTTTGTGCTTTGCCATTAGATTTTTCATAACGACATGAAGCTGACTAGCTGTTTCATGTAAAATCTCTTCTTCATTATAACAAGGTATTACTAACCATAAACAATTCATGTGATCATTCCTTTGTATCATAATTTCATCTTACATGCTTTAATGCTTATTATAACTTAACAGGTGGATATTTTCAAAATTATAAATAAAAAACCACCCAAATACTTCTATGCAAAAAGGTATCTAGGTAGTTTGCTAATCTATTCATTGATTTAACGCATGATAATATAAATCGTATAAAGCACATAGAGTGCAACTAAAATGCCACCTTCTACTCTACCTATACGCTTTTTAGTCCATGCAAAAATATAAGTAATCGCATTAAATCCCAGTAAAATCAATAAATCATATAATGATAAAATATTTACATTAATCGGATGAATACTGGCTGAAAGTGCTAATACTAATAGGATGTTGAAAATATTCGACCCCACTACATTGCCAATGGCAATATCACTTTGCCCTTTTCGCGCAGCTACTAAGCTTGTGACAAGCTCTGGTAGTGAGGTCCCAATAGCAACAATAGTTAATCCTACTAAGGTTTCACTAAGTCCAAATGAAATCGCAATGGTTGAAGCACTATTTACAACTAATTCTCCACCTATAATAATCCCAACAATCCCTATAAGCGCAATTAAAATCCCTTTGCCTAAGCTATACTTAGGTGGCTCTTCCTCTTCAGCATGCTTATTCTTTAAAGCTGCACTAATCATGTTATAAATAAAAATCACAAAGAATAAAAGTAATGTTAGTCCATCTCCACGACTAATTACATTAGGCGCACCATTGTTTAAAAAGGAATCTGCCCCTAAAAATAATAGTGCAATTGTAATTAAAATAGAAAAAGGAAAGTCCTGTTTAAGCACAGAATCTTCTACAGCGAAAGGTGTAATCGCGGCGCAGCCACCAACAACTACTAATGTGTTAAAAATATTCGAACCAATAACATTTCCCATAGCAATATCATTTTGTCCTTTAAGTGCAGCAGTAATGCTAACTGCTGCTTCTGGTGCACTTGTACCAAATGCTACAATTGTTAGCCCAATAATAAGTGTGGGAATATGAAAAATCTGCGCAATAGAAGAACTGCCATCTACAAAAAAATCCGCTCCTTTTACAAGTAATACAAAGCCAATAATAAGTAAAATATAAGCCACTTTAAAAGTCCTCCCTTAGTTGTGTTTATTTTAAGCTACACATACTATTAGCAGTTTCACCAATTTTTTCAAAACTATTCTTTTAGGTAAAAATGACCTTTTTTTAAAATCATGATATAATGAATTGAAATATTACAAATAGCGTATAGCTTAGGAGGAATCATGAAAGAACAGCATTTATTAAGCTACGTACGACGTGCCATTCAAGACTATGACATGATTAATGAAGGTGACCGCATTGCCATTGGCATTTCTGGCGGTAAAGATAGTCTGATTTTAGCGTTAGCATTACGTCA
>CALGWE010000093.1:0-1586 GCA_937935915.1 uncultured Clostridia bacterium | reverse complement strand
ATATGTATTATAGGTGAATCAGGAGCAGGAAAAACAACATCTTTAAGGAATTTAAACCCACAGGAGACTTACTTTATAGATGCAGATAAAAAGAAAAGTGCATGGCGTGGATTTAGACAACAGTATAACAGTGAGAATAAAAACTATATTGCCACGGATGACCCTAATAAAGTATTAGCACTTATGAAAGGGATTAGTGAAAAAACAGATATGAAATACATTGTCATAGACACCTTAAATGGCATTATGGTAGGCGAAGAAATGAGAAGGTCTAAGGAGAAAGGCTTTGATAAATGGATGGATTTAGTAACCTATGTCTATAACATTTTAGATATTGTCAGTAGTTTAAGAGACGATTTAACCATTGTTTATACAGCTCACAGTGAAACAGAGCATACGGATGATGGCTATACATGGACACGCATGAAAACCACAGGAAAGAAGCTGAATAAATTGGTGCCTGAGTCTAAGTTTAATGTAGTGTTATTGGCTAAGTGTAAAAATGGCAGATATATCTTTGAAACACATAGCAATAATTCCACAGCTAAAACACCTTTTGGAGCCTTTGAAGAAGATGAGATTGATAATGACATTGTGCCAGTTTTGAAGGTATTAGAGGAGTACTAGGATGTTTAAGTACACAGATAAAGAAATAAATGAGATTTTAAAACGTGCTGTGGTGGTGGTAGATACAAGAGAGCAGAAATGTGACCACATTATAGGGTACTTTGACAAGCATAAAATACCTTATTGCTATGAAAAGGTAGACACAGGCGATTATACCCTTAAAGTAGATTTACCACACCTGCACAAGCCCTATTACTTGCAGAACGTATGCGCCATAGAACGCAAGGCCAACTTGAATGAGTTAAGTGGTAATTTCACGCAAGGGCGAGAGCGTATCGAGGCAGAGTTTCAGAGGGCAAAAGGGATGATTTACTTACTCATAGAAAATGCAGGTTATGAAGATATTCTTTTGGGTAACTATAACACAGGTTATGACAAAAAGCGTTTTATGGCTACCCTTAAGGCATTTGAGGCAAGGTATAACTTGCACGTTACATTTATGAAAGATAGCACCTATAGTGGTGACTTTATATACAAAACTTTAATTTACAACTTAAGAGAAATATTAAAACAAGGAGAAATATAAAATGAAAAAATGGAATGGATACGAAACAACAGAAATTATGGGAGCTAAAAGAAAGTTACCAGTAGGAGCTTATGTATGTAAGATTATTGAAGCACAAGAAATGAGCTATGGATGGGGAAGTGTATTACTGATTTCCTTTGATATAGCAGATGGAGAATATAAAAACTTTTATAGAGCTCAATATGAAAAGCAAGATAAAAACAAGAAATGGAAAGGTGTGTATCGCTTAACTTGTCCATTGGATGATGGCACACCAAAAGATGAAAGATTAAAGAAAGCATTTAAGACATTTATGTACCACATTGAAAGTAGTAATCAAGGCTATAAATGGGATTGGAATGAAAGTAGTTTAAGAGGTAAAGTTTTTGGAGGTGTATTTGGTGAGAAGGAATATGAGATTGATGGTAATACTGGTTTCTTTACTACTATGCGT
>CALGWE010000092.1:0-1611 GCA_937935915.1 uncultured Clostridia bacterium | reverse complement strand
AGAGCATCTCCTTGCCAAGGAGAGGGTCGCGGGTTCGAGTCCCGTCTCGCGCTCTTTTTATTTAGAAAACCTCAAGTTCTTGATTTAGAGAACTTGAGGTTTTTTTGTTTTATTCATTTTTGTTTTTAGCAGCATTTGCTCTTATAAAGTCGCTATACTGAGGTGTTCCTAGACCATAGCCGCCAGCCATATTGTGAATAATACCTGTAGCATAAGATGAATCATCACTTGCAAAATACAATACAGCGTTAGCAATGTCTTCTGGCTGACCCATTCTATTTAGAGGAACGTGGGCTAAAAAAGACTGTATAAATTCCTCTGACATATTATTCATTAAAGCAGGAGTAGCAGTAGCGCCTGGCAAAATGGCATTACATCTTACGCCAAATCTTGCATATTGTAAGGCGATGTTTTGAGTTAAGGAATTAATAGCGCTTTTAGAAACGGCATAACCCATTCGACTTAAGTCTGGTGTAATAGAACCAATGCTAGAAATATTGATAATGCTACCATTACCTTGTTTGATCATATGAGGTACAGCAGCTTTACTAGTGAGGTAAACACTTTCTAAATTAGTACGGATTGTTTTGAAAAAAGTTTCAGTGTCACCATTTACTAAATCCTTATCCTTAGTTACATCAGTTGCGCCGAAATTATTGACCAATATATCTAATTTACCCTCAGCGTTTATAACTTCTTCTATCATTTTGGCATGGGTAGTAGAATCTAAAGCATTAAAGTAAACATACTTAACGTTTAAGCCTTCTTTAATAAGTGGTTCCATGACTTTCATACTTTCATCTTTTAAATGAGCAGCTAAATAAGTTGTAGCTCCATTCTCAGCTAATTTTTTTAAGCAAGCAAATCCAATGCCTGTAATAGAGGCAGTTACGATAGCTACTTTATCTTGTAATTTTTTCATATAAAACCTCCGTGTGATATTAGTTTGAATATTGTAAAAAACACACAACTATTATAAAAATATTATGAATATTTAAAAATATTTTTAAAATTAGTAATAAATATAAGGGGAAAGCATAAAAAAGAAAATGCCTCATAAAATAGATTGACTGTAAAAGGTTAATTTATGTAGGAGAGAAGGGGGAATAGCATGCCAGATAAAGGCAAGAGTAAATCTAATTCAACTAAGAAGGGAACTAAGAAAAAAGAAAAGAATGAAACTAAGAAAGGAAAAGGAAAGAAATAGTAAAGATATAAGACATCTTAATATAAGAAATGATAGTCGTATAAAGAAATAATAATATATGACATAATAGGGTAGTGCACTGCAAGAATAAGTAGGGGAGTGTAGTAAAATAATATCTTAAAGAAAGATATTATAGACTATACTCCTTATAATAAGAAGAAATATGAAACTGGATATGATAATAAGCTATATTTATTTTGAAATATATCTAAAAAGGTAATTAATATAATGGGACAGAAGTTAAGAGGGAGAAGGGGTACAAGCTATATGTAACATATAGTAAAAGAATAAAATAAAAAAAGTTGATAAAAAGTGTTGACGTATGTAATAGAATGGTGTATTATTAATCAAGTCAGCGGGACACAAACCGCTAACGAAAAATAAATGAACTTTGAAAACAAAAT
>CALGWE010000091.1:0-1281 GCA_937935915.1 uncultured Clostridia bacterium | reverse complement strand
ATAAGATTGCTTCACTTGGACTCAGTCGTACTTTCCAAAATATTCGTTTGTTTAAAGAACTGAGTGTATTAGATAATGTTAAAATGGCATTTCATCATAAAATGACTTATGGTGTAGCCCATGCGATTATTAGATTACCAGGCACAAAATTTTGGAAAGAAGAAAGCGAAATAGATGAAAAAAGTAAAGCACTTCTAAAGCTTTTTAAAATGGAGCACTTAAGTGAAGAGTGTGCTAAAAATTTACCTTATGGGGAACAAAGAAAGCTTGAAATCGCAAGGGCATTAGCTACGGAACCTAAGATTTTACTTTTAGATGAACCTGCAGCAGGAATGAATCCACAAGAAACCAAAGATTTAATGGAGACGATTAAGTTTATTCAGGAACATTTTAAAGTAGCTATTTTACTTATTGAGCATGATATGAAGTTAGTTATGGGGATTTGTGAGCAAATTATTGTGATTGATTATGGGAAGGTAATTGCCCAAGGCACACCAGATGAGATCAAGGCAAATCCTAAAGTAATAGGTGCTTACTTAGGTGGATAAGCACTTATAAGGTTAGGGGTGAGAAGATGTTAGATTGTACATTAGAAGTAGAAAATTTAGAGGTGTATTATGGCGCTATTCATGCTATTAAGGATGTAAGCTTTAAAGTAAATAGAGGTGAAATCGTTTCACTTATAGGGGCGAATGGTGCTGGTAAAACAACGATTATGCATACCCTATCAGCTTTAATCAAACCTAAAGGTGGCATTATTAAATTAGATGGTGAAGATATAACCAGTGAAAGTCCACATTATATTGTAAGGCAAGGCATTGTGCAAGTGCCTGAAGGCAGACATGTCTTCACCAAAATGAGTGTTTTAGAAAATCTAGAAATGGGAGCATATATTAAAAGTAAGGCAATTGATTTAAACCCAGATATTGAAATGGCTTTTAAGCGTTTTCCAAGACTGAAAGAGCGTAGTAAGCAGTTAGCTGGCACAATGAGTGGTGGAGAGCAACAAATGTTAGCTATTGCAAGAGCACTAATGTCTAGGCCGAGAATGATTTTATTAGATGAGCCTTCTATGGGTTTATCACCTATTTTAGTAGATGAAGTATTTGAGATTATAAAAGACATTAATAAGGGTGGTACAACTATTTTATTAGTAGAACAAAATGCCAACAAAGCGTTAAGTATTTCAGATAGAGCTTATGTTTTAGAAACAGGTAAGATTGTTCTTGAGGGAGAAGGAAAGGCCTTATTAAATGATGCAGCCGTTAAAAAAGCGTATTT
>CALGWE010000090.1:0-1730 GCA_937935915.1 uncultured Clostridia bacterium | reverse complement strand
AAATTTAAACCTATCAGAAATGCGAGTTCTCGCAACGATAAAGGCTCTTGATAATGAGAAAAATTGCTTTGCAACTAATTCATATATAGCTGACTGCTTGGCTCTTTTAGTACGACAAATAAGTCGTGTAATTGGGTCCTTAGAGAAAAAAGGATACATAGAAATTGAAAATAAAAATAGCTTTAAGCGAAAAATTAAAGTGGCAGCAGTTCAAGAAAAAGAACAGCAAATAGTAGAAACAAATGATCCTACATCTCAAAGCGAGGAAAAAGTAGTGCCATTTAATACTACAAAATCAAATACATATAAGCCACAGACTAAGAAAGTAACAAAGTTTAATAATATATATAGTCATGACAGAGATTATGACACTCTAATGCAATTAGAGAATTTAAAAACAATCCTTAAGATAGGACAGATAAATGAAGAACAATATAAAGAATTAGCAAATCCATTACTGAGTAAAATGGGCATGGGTTATCTAGTTGATGAAATAACAGGATAAGGCAGGATACTACATGACAACAGTAAGGCTTAGTATACAAATAGATGTACATAAACGAAAGTTATTAGAAGAGATTGCAAAGAGCAATTATAGATCACTTAATGGTGAAATAAACAAGGCACTTGATTGGTATGTAAAGAATAACGTAAGGGAAGTAGTGGAACCTCAAAGAGAGATTTTAACCACACCTACCCATATAGTAGAACCTTCAAGCCATACTCAAGCACAAGTACCAGTAGCACCAATAAATATAAAAAATAACACGTATGATGAGATAGAAGAATTTTAGCAGACAGCAGGAGTGAGCAACATGGCAAACAACGTAAAGAATATAGGAATTGATATGGGGAATAGCACCATATGCGTGGCAGGTGTGGATAATAAAGGCGAAATAATTAAAGCCTACACACATAGCGTTTATTCAATGGATACAGCTCTAATGAGTGGAGATATCATTGAGTGTAGAGGAACAAAGTTAGCACTAGGAATAGGACAAACCACACTTACTAATGTAGATAAGACAAATAGAGAGTACATAGAGCACCAAATCCTTTTGTCGGTAAATGCAGTATATGGAGCAGGTGTGCATTATATTAATTTAGGGGTAGGATTGCCTATTAGTATCTATAAGGCTAAGAAAGAACAGTTTAGAGAACAGCTTAAGGCTTTAGGAACTATTGATGGTGTGGTTAATGGAAAAGAAATATCAGTTAATATAGTAGATGTTAATGTATTTGCAGAAGGCTATGCATCTATTAGATTACTGAGCCAGTATATAGATAAAGATAATACAACACTTCTTATTGATATAGGTATGAAAACTACAGACGTACTTCTTATTGAGTGGGATGGCAAATTTAGAATTACTAATTATGGTACAGTAAATATTGCGCTATATGATATTTATAAGGTATTACAGGATAAGATAGCAACAGAAGGTGTAGAAGTTACTATTGAGCAGATTGATAGGAAGTTTAATAGTGGTAAGCCTATTATTAGAACAGAAAAAGGTGATTTTAATTTAGAAGAGCATCTTGTAGATACAATTCATGTATGCAGGGACATAATGAAAGATATAGAGAATAAGTTTGGAAAAACTATATTACATGACAAAATTTTTACAGGTGGTGGAGCTGAGAAGTTTTTGAAGGGGTTAGAGGGGGAAATAAGAAACAATGTGGAAGTAAAAATAATGAAGACACTTAATCAAAATGGATTAGGTGTT
>CALGWE010000089.1:0-23917 GCA_937935915.1 uncultured Clostridia bacterium | reverse complement strand
AGGCCGTCTCCAGCCAAGTATCATCAGCCGCTTAGGTCTTAACCGACGTGTTCGGAATGGGAACGGGTGTGTCCCCTAAGCGCATCATCACCAGAAAATATTCCGTTGTTTTCAACGACATGATTTATTGTACACTAACTTCTTACGTATGTCAACATCTTTTTACATTCTAAAATCCCAATATTAAATTAGCCAATTTATACACGCTCTCTATAACCTCCTGATTAATATAATACAATTTTTGCTATACTAACATTATATTAATCTTCTATTAGGTGAAAGGGGTATTATATATGCCATTTATTAATTCTAAAATCAGCTGTCAGGTTAATTCTGAAAAACAAGAAGTATTAAAAACTGCTTTAGGACAAATCATTGCGACTGTTCCTGGTAAATCTGAAACTTTTCTTATGGTAGGCTTTGAAGATAATTACGATTTATACTTCGGCGGTAACAAACTTGATAAAGGTGCTTTCGTAGAAGTTAAAATCTTTGGTTCTACAAGTGACGATGTGCTTAGCAAGCTTACTAAACAAATTTGTGACCTATATGAAAAAGAATTAGGTATTGCTCCAGATAAGCTTTATGTGACTTATGATTTTGTTAATCATTGGGGTTGGAATGGGGCTAACTTTTAATTTTACATTTTTAATGCTGTATTTTAATTCCCATTTCAAAACATGATGCATCATTTCAATAAACTAGTTTCTTCTATATTAGTGTAAAACAATTATCAGCATTAATACAAAAAGAACTATCAGTGCATTATATTCACTGATAGTTCCTATATATATATACTCTATAATTTTAAGGTTACCTGTTCCATCATGTCTGTATTGACATCCTCAACCATTCCGTTATCACACGCTTTGGCAATAGCTGGATCGATTGGTAATTTGGCTAGCACTTCTAGTCCATATTGCTTAGCAGTTTCTTCAATATGACTTTCACCAAATATCTTATGCTCTTTGTCACAGTCTGGACATTTAAAGTAGCTGTAGTTTTCAATAAGTCCAATAATAGGTACATTTAACATGTTCGCCATCTTCACGGCTTTTCCAACAATCATTGAAACTAAGTCTTGAGGTGAAGTTACAATAACGATACCGTCTAATGGAATAGATTGAAATACAGTAAGCGGCACATCTCCTGTACCTGGAGGCATATCTACAAACATGTAATCTACATCTTTCCAAATAACCTCTTGCCAAAATTGTTTAACGGCACCTGCAATAACAGGTCCACGCCATACAACTGGGTCTGTTGGATTTTCTAAAAGAAGGTTAATAGACATAATATCAATACCCGTCTTCGTTGTAACTGGTAATAAACCTTGCTCATTGGCATATGCCTTCTCTGTAATCCCAAATGCTTTTGGAATAGATGGTCCTGTAATATCTGCATCTAATACTGCTGTATGATAGCCTTTTTTATTCATAGCTACCGCAAGCATTGATGTAACACTTGATTTACCAACTCCACCTTTTCCACTTACTACACCTATTACTTTTTTAATAGAACTAAGTGCATGTGGTTGTACTAAAAGGCTTTTTGGATCCTTTCTTGAAGAACAATCTTTACTGCAGCTTCCACAGCTGCTTTGACAATTTTCACTCATCTCTCTCTTCTCCTTTGACGAACATTTTATTCGTACCATTTAGTTGTAATGAACTATAAATCTAAGGCTTTAAATTACGTGCTCTATTGTCTTATCATCAAAGGGTCTTTCTACTAAGATATGTAACATTTAAAATACTTTTTAAAATAATCATCAGTCTAAGTTATGAATTGATATAGATTTGTTATAGTGTAATCGTTAATTGGTTGGGCTTTTAATAGTGTTCTTACCTTAAACTATGTCTATCTTTAATAAGTTCTTAAATGACTTCTCTTAATTTCTTTATTCATCCTTAAATTTACATTCACTACAAACTTTGTCCTGGCCACATCTTGTACGAGAAATCTCGTAGTTTCCACCCTCTATGACCAAACATTTGCCTTGAACTAATGCTTCTGCTACTTTATGTCTCGCCGCATATAAGATACGCTGAAATGTACCTCTAGACACTGACATACGTTTTGCAGCCGCATCTTGATCTAAACTTTCAAAATCAATAAGCCTTAGGCTTTCTAATTCTTCTACTTGTAAAATAATGCGTTCATCTGAAGAACACTCCGGATTGAACACCTTATTGATTGGTTCAATACAAACTCTTCTGTTTTTAGTTATGCGAGGCATTTATTGCCACCTCCTACACCCACTAAATGGGCATATGCACATTACATTTAGTAGTATAATGTGCATATGCCCATTTGTCAACTATGTTATTTCAACTCTATTATATCTTGTTAACCTTTCTTTAATACCCCTATTTCTATTAAATTTTATATCTATTTAATAAGTACAACTTCTTCATCTTATGTATCTCAAATAATATCTAAATTATAATGCAATTCTCTGGGTATCTTTATTTGTCTCTTTATAAGGCTATTTACTTTTTAGAGTAATATGAAACGAAGTGCCTTCTCCCAATTTACTTTCTACAGAAACTACACCTTCACAAATAGATATAATCTTTTTCACTAAGGCTAGCCCTAAACCATTTCCCTTGGTTTTATGGGACTCATCTCCCTGATAAAATCGATCAAAAGCATGCTTCATTGTTTCTACACTCATGCCAATTCCATTATCTTGAATCACTACACTAATTTCATCTAATACCTTATGACACTCTATTCTTAGTATCCCATTTTGATTGGAAAACTTAATGGCATTATCAATTAAATTACTCCACACTTGTGCCATAAGTGCTTTATTACCACAAAACTTTATATCGTCTATTTCTAATTCTATTTCTAAGTTTTTCTCCTGCCATAAATTTTCGTAGCTTAGTAAAATGCGACGAATCTGCTCACCTACATCATAATATTCTTTTTCAATTACAATCTCTTGATAGTCAAGGCGCGATAAAGCAAGTGTATTATGTGTTAATCCTGTAAGACGTTCTACATTGTCTAATATATGTGTAATATACTTTTGTCTTTCACCTTCATCTAAATCACTTTCTTGAAGTAACATACAATATCCTTCTACAGCTGCTAAAGGCGTCTTAAATTCATGAGAAACATTGCTCACAAAATCATTACGTAGTGTTTCTGTATTCGCTAATTCCCTTACCATAATGTTAAAGCTTTTAGCAATTTCAGCAACTTCCTTAATCCTACTTGTTTCATCTAAACGAACTGTAAAATTTCCTGCTGCTATTTGCTTAGTAACTTCATTAATTTTATAAATAGGTTTCAAAATACGTCTACTAAAAATAGCTGCAATAGATGTACCTAATCCAACTATTAATATTCCTAAATAGGTTACTGATGTTACAATGCCTAAAGGCTTACTAAATTCACTTGTAAGTACTACAATAAATGCTACTGCACAAGCTGAAATCTGCATAATAATTGCTGTTATAATTACAAAAATCCATCTAATTGCAATCCTACGTTTCTTCTTCATATTACTTTTCATTTTTAAGTACCGCCTTATACCCTAGTCCTCTAATCGTCTTAATTTCAAAGTAAGGGCTTTCTTTAAAACGTTCTCTTAATTTGCTAATATGTACATCCACTGTATGCAGTGTACTATCCGTTTCTAAGCCCCATATTTCATCCATGATTTGTTGCTTTGTAAAGCAGCGGTCTACATTAGCTAAAAGTTTAAACAACAAGTTGAATTCTTTAGGTGGCAGTTCTAATTTTGTATCTCCACTTATCACAAGATTTTCATCATATAGTAACTCCATTTCTCCTACCTTTAACTTTTTACTATTGGCAATTTGGGCTCTTCTTAAAAGGGCATTAACACGTAACACCATTTCATTTACATTTACAGGTTTCACCATATAATCATCCGTACCAATTTTAAAACCATTTTCCATATCTTCATAACGCCCTTTAGCAGTAATAATAAGCACAGGAATTGTACTATTATTTTTGCGAATAGATTTTATAAATTCATATCCATCCATTTTAGGCATCATAATATCCGTAATAATTAAGTCAATATACTCAACCTCTAAAATATCCCAAGCTTCTATTCCATGAGTGGCAGGATACACCTTAAAACCATTTTTATCTAAAACTGTACAGAAAAGTTCTCGTAAAGCCTCATTATCTTCAACTACTAATATTTGAAACATACTACCTCCAACTTACTTCTTACTCTATTAAAATTACTATTTATCATTCTACACTACTGTATACTATAAATTTCAACTTATCTTCAATTAAAGCCCTTATACTAAATTTATATAAGGCATTTTATATTGTTGAAGATAAGTTGAAGATAGATTGATATTATTTAGGAGTACAAATAATATAGTAATTCTATGTAAATTTAGATGGAATATGGAAAATATTGACGCTTTTATTTCTCCATGCTAAAATTTCTAACAGTATTAGATATAAACACTGTTATGTATTTAGAAAGGAGACTACAAATGGATTACGAAAAATATTTCGATGAAATTTTAAAAATCCTATATGATCTTCATTCGCACCACCAAGCTAATGACATACCTATAGGCGTAAAAGGAGAAGCTATTTTGCTTTTAACATTAGTTCACCGTGGAGGATATGCTCTTCCAGGAGAATTAGCTAAAGATATTAATGTAAGTACAGCACGAATTGCTGCTATCTTAAAAAGTGTGGAGAAAAAAGGATTAATCAAACGCGAAATAGATACTAATGACCGTCGCAAAATCCTTGTAACGATTACACCAGAAGGTCAACTTTTCGCCGATGCAAGGAAAGATGAGATTTTCACTTTTTGGAAAAAGTTTATGGATTTCATAGGTGAAGAAGATGTTTTACATAGTATTCGCATCTTAAAAAAGGTCCATTCTTTTGTCCACACTACAGATCTTTGTCCTATGAATTTTAATGCATAGGCTTTAACAACCTTGTGAAATAAGCTATTATGCAAGTATTTTGCTTATTAGCTTTTTATATTACACATTATTTATTACATAGGAGGAAAAAATGAAAAAATTAGCACCAGCCTTATTTATGTGTATGGCGATTATTCTAAGTGGTTGTGGCGCTAACACTGCAGAGACTACTCCAGCCACTGAAACAGTTGCCACAGCTGAAGAAAGACCTATTGCCGTAAGCGTTCAAACTGTAAAATCAGGAGACATCGTTAAAGCAAATACTTTTAGTGGTCGCACTAAATCTTCTGGAGACACTTCTGTTACTGCCGAAACTATGGGTAAAATCCAAAAGGTTCACGTCTCTACTGGCCAAAAAGTTCAAAAAGGAGATGTACTCCTTACGATTGATGGCACTGATTTAAATAAAAGTATTGAACAAGCTAAAGTTAGTTTAGAAACTGCGCAGCGTTCTTATGAAAGTGCTGTAGGGGGTAGCGTTTCAAGTCAAATTAATCAACTTGAAAATGCTGTAACCAATGCGCAACTTGGTTATGATGAGGCAAAACGTAATTATGATATGTACAAAGAATTATATGATGCAGAAACAATTACAGAAGATCAGTTCAAAAAAATCGAGCTTGCACTACTTCAAGCTGAACAAGGCTTACAAGCAGCTCAAAGTACTTTAGATATTACAAAAAATCAAGTTATTCCAGAATCTCAAAAGCTTGCAAAACAAAATGTTTCTCAAGCACAAGTAGCTTATGATACAGCTAAAAGTAATTTAAGCAAGCTTACAATCACTGCACCAGTAAGTGGTACAATTACGACTTCTAACTTTAAAGATGGTGAAATGATTAGTCAAAGTGCACCTGCCTTCATCATTTCTAACTTAGGAACTTTAAAAGTTGAATTACAAGTGAC
Source organism: uncultured Clostridia bacterium (assembly GCA_937935915.1). GTDB lineage: Bacteria > Bacillota > Clostridia > Lachnospirales > Cellulosilyticaceae > Cellulosilyticum. Next base: position 18,065 of record CALGWE010000089.1, on the reverse strand, counting down.
AGAAACAGATGTAACTAAATTCAAAGTAGGTAACTCATTGGCTGTAAAGATTTCTGATACAGATGTGAAAGGCACTGTAGCTGAAGTGAGCAAAGTACCAAATGCACAAACAGGCCTTTACACAATTGATATTACCGTTGATAACAGCAGTAATAAGTTTTTAGCAGGTATGGCTGCTGAGGTTAAACTTGTAGACAAACAAAGTAATGAAACTTTAATCATTGCTAAAAATGCTGTCTTTGAGGAAGATGGTCAAAAATATGTTTATGTATGCAAAGATAATTATGCTGTTAAAACAGCTGTAGAAACTGGACTTACTAACGTGGATACAGTTGAAATCACAAGTGGTATTAATTCTGGTGATATTGTTGTTATTGAAGGGCTCTCTCTCATTGAAGATGGCACTTTCTTATATCCTGTAGAAAAAAAGGAGGCTTAATTTATGAACTTAACTAAAGTCTCTGTAAAACGTCCGCTTACAATGATTATGGTATTTTGTATCATCGTTGTATTCGGTGCTATGGGATATCTTAAAATGCCAGTTAATCTTATGCCAGATATTGATATGCCAGTAGCAACTATTATTACTACTTGGAGCGGTGCTGGACCTTCAGATATTGAAGAACAGGTAACTGATGTCATTACCGAATCTGTATCCGCCATTGGTGGTGTCGATACCGTTATTTCTATTTCAACGGAAAGTATGTCGGCTGTTATGATGCGATTTGATTTTGGTACAGAAATGTCTGAAGTTATGAGTACAATTCGTGACAAAGTAGACAGTGTACAAAATAAATTACCAGACGATGCAAAACGTCCTACCATTTCTCAAGTAGATATTAACGCTTCTGCTATTGGTACCTTAGTACTTACAAGCAAACTGGATGGTAACTCGACTATGACTTATGCTGAAGATACTGTGGCGGCTCGTCTTGAACAAATCTCAGGTGTAACATCTGCTGATATCCGTGGTGGACAAGTTTATAAAATCACTGTAGATGTAGACCCTACATTATTAAATCGCTATGGTGTAACTATGGACACAGTAGCTGCTGTTCTTGGTAGTGCCAATATGACTTATCCTTTTGGTACATTATCTGAAGGACAAGATGAATTTACAATTCGTAGCTTTGAGGAATTAACTTCTGTAGAGGAAATTGAAACACTTCAACTCGTTACAAGCACAGGTAAGACAATTAATTTAAGTGAAGTTGCTAAAGTTACATATGATGTGGCTGAGTCAGAAACAATCTATCGCTACAATGGCGAAAATAGTTTGCTTATTGATATCAATAAACAACAATCTGCAAACACTGTTCAACTTATGAAAAAGGTATATAAAGTACTTGATACTTTAAACGAAGAAAATCCTGAGTATAACTTAGTACTTTCTTATGACGAAAGTGATTATATTAATGAATCTATGAGTAGTGTATGGTCAACTTTATTCTTAAGTGCCGGCATCGCTTTCTTAGTTATCTTAGTATTCCTTAGAAGTTTTAAAGCTTCTTTCATTGTTGCTTTAGCCATTCCTCTTTCAATTATCGGTGCTATTGCAGCTATGTACTTCTCTGGTCAAACATTAAACCTTATTTCTGTAAGTGGTTTAATGCTGGGGGTAGGGATGGTAGTAGATAACTCCATTGTAGTTATTGAAAACATCTTCAAAAAACGTGAAGAAAATATAGAACTTGAGACAGCTTCTATTATCGGAACAACAAGTGTATCAGGGGCGATTATTGCTTCTACACTTACAACCATTGCTGTATTCTTACCTATGATCTTTACAAATGGTATGATTCGTATGATGTTTACATCACTTTCACTTTCTATCATCTATTCGCTACTCTTCTCTGTATTTGTAGCGATTACTCTTGTACCAGCTATCTTTAATAAAATGAAAGTTGGTGGCAACGGATTTGCTAAACCTTCATTCTTCTTTAGCAAATTCCAAAATGCTTATGAAAAGCTTTTAAGACTTGCACTAGGACATAGATTTATAACTGTTCTCTTAGCTATCGTGCTTTTAGCTTCTTCATTTGGTTTAGTAGGGCAAATCGGAACAGACCTTATGCCAAGTGCAGATAAAGGGGTTATGACTGTAAGTATCGAACTTCCTAAAGGTTTAGATATCAAATCTAGCGATTACTACATTGCTATGGCTGAAGAAAAATTATTAGATGTTAAAGAAATCACTTCTATGACTACATCTTATTCAAAAGAAGCTTCTTTAACAGGTAACACAGGTAAAGCAAACATTAATTTAAAACTCGTTTCAAAAGATGAACGTGATGAAAGCGTTAAACAAATTGCTGACCGCGTACGTGATATGCTCGCAACTGTTCCTGACTGCACAATTACTATTTCTGTTGATGATAGTATGATGATGGGTGGGGGCAGCGCATTCTCTGTAGAAGTTTCAGGACCTGACCTTGATGTTTTAGAGGCCGTTTCTACAGATGTGGCAAATGCACTTCAAACAATTGATAGTTTCTCAGATGTAACAACAAGTATTGCCGATACGTCTGAAGAAATTAGATTACATATTGATCAAAAACGTGCTACTGAATGGGGCGTAAGCGTGGCAAGTGTTAACTCTCTTGTACGTATGGCACTTGAAGGAAATGATGTTACAACGGCGCGTATAGATGGTTCTACAATAGATGTTCACTTACAGCTTAAAGAAGGTACAGTAAACGGACTTGAGGATTTAGAAAGACTTACAGTGAAATCTTCTAAAACAGGTCAAGAGATTCCTCTTAGTGCTTTCACAACATTTGAAAAGCATCTTGCCGCTAAAACACTTAATAAAACGGATGGTGAATATGTCATAACAGTTTCTGCTACTCTTGCTGATGGTGTAGATGCAGGTACTGCTCAAAAATTAGCAAATGAAGCGATTGCAGGGCTTACACTTCCTAGAGATTATGAAGTTGGGCAAGGTGCACAAACAGAAATGATGATGGAATCATTCCAAAGTTTAGCATTAGCCCTCGTTATGGCAATTTTACTTGTTTACATGGTTATGGTTGCTCAATTTGAATCGTTCAAAAAACCATTTATCATTATGTTCTCTCTCCCATTCGGATTCGTAGGGGTAGTTATTTCTTTATTAGTATCTGGCTGCTCACTTAGTATTCCTTCATTCACCGGGGTAATCTTACTGGTAGGGATTGTAGTAAATAACGGGATCGTACTTATTGACTACATCGAACAACTTCGCAAGGAAACAGATATGCCACTTATTGAATGTATTGCTACAGGTTCTGCCAGTCGTTTAAGACCAGTACTTATGACAACGCTTACAACAGTTCTTGCCATGATTCCTATGGCACTAGGTATTGGAGAAGGTGCTGAAACAATGCAACCTATGGGTGTTGTAGTAGCTGGTGGTCTTACAATTAGTACACTTGTTACATTAGTTTTAATTCCTACTATCTACTTAATGTTTGAAAGACGTGGGGAGCTTAAAGCGCAAAAAGCTAAAGCTAAGGCTGAAGCCAAAGCAAATGCTTAATTTTACAACTAAACTTTAAAAATAAAAACACCTTAAATAATATATTCTCCATATATTACTTAAGCATAATCGAGGTGACTTATGAAACTCTTAACAAAATTAATCGCTATGCTAAGTTTAAGCGCATTAGTATGCACGCCTTTACTTGCAAGTACAATGAGTACTGTAGCTCCAACTGCTAACACTTCTGCTCTCACTAGCGTTTCTAACGATGACAGTGCAGGAAAACCTGTTTTAACTTTAGATGAATGTATTAAGAGTGCGCTTTCTATTAATAATAGCTTAGCTCTTAATTCACAACAAAGTGAAGTCCTCGAAGAACAAATGAAAGCTATGGATAATATCGGGGCTTATAAATATCAACAACTTTATATCTCTCATAATCAAAATCAGCAACAACGTGAATTCTTAAAAGATAAAGTAACTGCTGATATTACAAAACGTTATAATTCTATTATTTTAATTGAAGAAGAAATCAAAAACATTGAAGCTAACATTGCCCTTCAAAAAGAATCAATTAAAACATTAGAAATTCAGAAAGAGGCTGGAGTTGCTGTACCACTTCAAATCGATGCTGGTAACCTAGAACTCAAAAATTTAGAAGCCAATAAATTAGCTAAAGAAGAAATACTCAAAAGTGAAAAAGAAGCTTTCTTAATGCTTACAAATAAAGACTTAAATAAGTACGCTTTAGAAAATAACATTTCCTTCGAAGCTTTTAGATTAGAAAATCCAAAGGCCTTCTTCCAAGCTAATGCTGATAAATACCTTAAATATCAAAATGAATTAGCTGATTTACAAAGTAATAATATCTTCGAAAACTTTGTTAACCCAATCACAGGTTCAGCTTATGCACCAACTTACGCAGAATACTTAAACGCTAAATACTCTGCTAGTTCTGCTACGCTTAATGTAAAAGATAGTAAAGATACATTAGTGCAAAATCTTTTATCAAGCTATGCTAAACTCCTTAACATGGAGGAGCAAATCCATACATTAGAAGCACAAAAAGCTTTAGTTGAAAAGCAATTAGAGACTGCTGCTGTACAACGCAAAGTTGGATTAATGACTAAACTTGATTATGATAAACAAGCGATTAAACTTAATGATTTGTCTTTCAATTTAACTTCGCTTATCAATAGTTATAATTTGTTGGTTCAAACACTTCAAAAGCCTTGGAGTTAGGTTCTAAGAAGGCTCCGCTGTAAGTGAGTGGAGGGTGATTTCTACGTCTACAGAATTTGTGCTAGTCTAAGCTTGACAATTAAAGAAACGCTGTGAACTCGCAGTGCGGTAAAGCGTGCACTGCTCAAACAGCACAGCTAAAACCTCTTTAATTGTCTTCACTAAGACTAGCAACAAATTCTTCCGAAAAGTAGCTCTCACCCTCCACTCACTTCCAGCTCCTCGTTTAAAAACATTACTTACATAAAAAACAAGCTACAGGATATAACACTGTGGCTTGTTTTGCTTTATGGTTTGAACTTAGTGGATAATATAACTATCTATAAGTCTACGTCTTACCTATGTGGGGAGGCGTGGACTGCTTAGATAGTACAGCTAAAGGCTCTTTGATTGGCTTCCCTCATAAAAAACAAGCTACAACAATTGGAAATTATTGGTTTGTTGTTTTTGGTTTTTTATGGTAGTTTTAGGGGGTATATTTTTTATGAATAAGGAGAATTAGATATTGAGAAAGAGTTTATTGAAATTTATTACCTTTATGCTAGTTTCTATTCAAGTACTAGTTTCACTGATTAGTTTTTATGCATTTTCATCTACTATTCCGTTTGTTCCTTGGTATGAACCTTTAACTATGGGGGCTGCTTTTGCAGTGGTGTCACTGATTCCTATGCAAGCTGTATTATTAGTTATGTATTTCTTTTTTAATTCCCATCCTGCAACTGTAAAAAGAAATTTAACATTGCCTATTGCTAATGAAATCTTTTTAGCAGGATCAATGATAATGGCCTATTTATATGAGCCACTCTTCTATGTGGTTTGCGCCCTTGCAACTATTTTCAATACAAGTTACTTCCTCTTCATCATATGGAAGTCCCTCACAAAAAAAAGGTTAGCTCAAACTCAATCTTCAAAAGTAACCTCATAGTTACTTCATCTATTAAGCTAACCCAATCATAACAACAAAGAAGGAGGCTTCGCAAAACCATCCATAGTTTCGCGAAGTCTCCTTCTTTATTATGCCCCACTTTCCCCTCTCTCTTCCTTCCTAAGAGTATTCAAAACGAAAGCTGGGTTAGTGGTGATTGTAGACTACCTCTGAAGTAAGTTGCTGATACGCTTAGTGAAGATGAGTAAAGAGGTTTTAGTAGTGCTGTCTGAACGCAGCGAAGCGAAGTGAGTTCACTACGTTTCTTTACTCATCGAACTTAGCGTATCACAAATTACGGAAGTCGTAGGCTACAAGCCACCCCTACCTCAGCGAAGTATTTGTAATACTATTTATTTTATCTCAATACGGTCTTCCTCACCGCAGGTAACGTTTCCATTTTTGCTAATAATAATTTCTTTTCCTTCTTTAAGACTTGGGAATACTACTGGTGTGCTTAATGAAGGTACTTTGTCTTTAATAGCTTCGATATCTACTGTAAGAAGCATATCTCCTGCTTTTACTGCTTGCCCATCTGCTACGTGAGATGTGAAGCCTTCTCCTTTGAGGAGTGTTGTATCAAGCCCAAAGTGAATTAAAATTTCTGTTCCATCCTCTGCTTGTAATGTTACAGCGTGTTTTGTTGGGAATACAGAAATAACTTTCCCGTTTACTGGTGATACTACTTTGCCTTCTGTTGGCTCGATTCCAAAACCTGTCCCCATCATTCCTTGTGAAAATACTGGATCTGGAATTTCTGAAAGTGAAATAAGTTTTCCTGTAATAGGTGCTACTAATTTCAATGTATCGCCTGTTACACCTTTCGCAGCTGTCATTTCTACATTTGATTTGTTTGTTGTGTCTGCTTGTTTTTCACCTTTAAAAGCTGCTACTAAGCGTGACCAAAAACCTTGTTTACTTGTGTTCATTCTCTCCTCCTGTAAATAAATGAATTTTTATTATTTTATATACCTACAAGATTATTGTAAACAAGCTTTTCTTTATTTTCAACATTTTTCTTCAATAACTACTAGTCCCACATCTCCAGCTTTAACACATCCTGTATCCTTAACAACAACTTTTTCATAGTCTTTAAGATTCGTAAATACTACAGAAGTTATCACAGATGGAATTTTAGATTTAATCTTTACTAAGTCCACTGTAAATAAAGCTTCACCTATTTCTATCATTTGGTCTACTTTTACATTACATATGAACCCTTCACCTTTTAATGTAGGCGCTTCTACACCAATGTGTATGAGCACATGTCTATGTGCTGGCGTTTCGATAGTCAGTGCATGTCTGGTAGGCGCAATTTCCATAATGCGCCCTTTAACTGGTGCATTTATATTGCCATCCTCTGGCTCTACTGCAAAGCCTTCACCTTTTAACTGCTCCGCATAAATAGGATCTGGCACATCTGATAAGTACATGAGTGTTCCCGAAACAGGCATAGCAATGACTTCTTCTGCTTCTCTAGCTTCTTCTTTTGGTGCAAGTGGTGTAATGCCTTCCGCATTTGGCTTAGGTGCTTGTGGCGCATGAGCTACCTTATCATTTTTAATAGGTTCTGTCATCACCCTTGTAACATGCTCATCATTCTTATACCCACTTTTTATAACTTTATAAATAAATATAATAGCTATAATCGCAATAATCGCTACAAACACTATGGTAATCCAACTTGTGGAAGATACTATATCACTTGATGCTGCTGCTATAACTATACCGATACTTTTATTTAGCATTTTTTTCTCCTTTCATATTTATGCCTATTATCTTATGATTGATATATATTCAAAATGTTCCACTTTTCATTGTAAGTTTTTTATTTTTAATATAAAATAATCTTAAATTTATGCAATAATTTGTTTTTAAAGGAGCCCTCAGATGAAAAAATTTAAGACAGTATTATTTAGCTTGCTTATGGGAACATTTGCACTTTCACTAATAGGATGTAGTCCTCAAACTACCAATGTATCAAACGCTTCTATTCAAACGCAAAAACTTGAATTACCTACAGATATAAACCTAAAAACATTTACTAGCAAGAACGGATTATACTCTATAGATTTACCAGATACTTGGATTCAAGATACCGAAAACACTGATTTACTAATTGTAGATGATCCTACAACACATTTAACGACTATGGTTGATTACTATCCTATTTCTACTTTAGAAAATGACCTGGCTGAGCAAACTCTTGACGCTTTCATTAAGCTTTATGAAGAAAAAGGTATTCCAAAACTCCTTTCAATGGCAGAATCTAGTGAACTTATTACTCTAGAAACTAATAACCTTATAGCCGCTAAAGCTTATGAATTAACTACAAAGGTTGATGAAAATACTACCAACAAGGCTTACTTTGTTTATGCTCAAACAGACAAATTCTTCTACTCTATTAGTATTAGTGGAGATGAATCAACTTATACAAAAAATATCGAAGGTCTTAAATATATTCCACTCACTTTAAGAGAATATTAATTTATAAAAAAAGTATGGTAAATCAACTCTTGATTTCACCATACTTCTTCTTAATATTATTTACTCTTATTTATCTGATGCTATAAACAGCTTACTTTGTTGTATAACATTGCATAGCTTCGTAATATACGGTTTTAAATAAAGTTTACTTAAGATACCAAATATAAACGTATACACAATAAATAGTATCAATATACTTACACTTTTATATAGATTTATTGTTACAACATCTATCTGTAATTCTCTAAAACTGCCTACTACATAAATAAAAGGCAGTACTCTATTAATTTTAAAGAATATATCAGGAATGATTTGTAAAGGGAAAACACCACCTAATAAAAAAAGTTGTAAAATGGATATCAAATGAATTCCTAATTTACCTAGATTATTAAATACACTAGCACATGTATAAACAATCATTGCAAATGTAATACTTCCTAAGAGACCTATTAATAAGAATAAAATCTGATGCTCTTTTCCCACCTCAAAAAGTAATCTCACGATGGATATCATTAAGAAATCTTGAATCATACCCAAAATAATAAAGAATAGCCCCTTGGCTATATACTCTTCAACTACTGTTACACTCTCTATTTCTGTCTCATTCTCCTCTTCATCCTCTACTAATCTCCCTTTAAAACGAATAGATAATAATGTTACAAGTATTGCTTTACCTATCCACATAGCAATTCCCATATAAAATGGTGCTATGGTTACATTTTCATTAAAGACCTCTTCTTTATCAATTCTTTCTAGTAACATTGGACTTTCTAAATATTCTGCAACTAATTCAGGCTCATTTTTAAGGTTATAGATCAATTTATTAATATCATCCTTATGGGCCAAGAAACCTAATTTAGCTTCTAAACCATTAGAACGCTCTACTATATCAACTAAAATATTAGTTGCTTTATCTACTATATTATAAAAATGCGCTGCTATCTTTCTTGCTTCTTTTATATTAATCTGTAATGCTGGAGCTCCTTCTTTAATATATTCTAAGTCTTCCATAATCGTTTCTAATGTATTAGTTAAACGTTTATAACTTATCTTTATTTTTTCTCCAGTTAATGTCTCATACTCAGTTTCTAGCTGAATCGAATCTGCTAAAAACTTTTTTATTTGATCTTCAAACTTTTTTATTTGTATTTGATCAATCTTAGAATTGATAATTTGATTGTCTATATTAGAAAATAAAACAATTGTCTTAGTCGCCATTTCTCTATATTCTTCAAGCAGTGTCAAATATTGTTCTTTATTTTTATTTAAAAGCAATATAGCCTCAATGACTTGCCTCACATCTGAGTCTCTATCTTCCATTTTTGAACTTATATCGACATCACCTATAACCTCTTTTATCACACTATCAACTGCTCTAATAATGCTTTTTTGAATATTGGCCCCTAGGTTTGCATTATTAATTGTATTAAAAGTAGGTGCATAAATATTTTCTTGAAAATTCATATCATATTGTACTTTAGGCAATTCTGCTTGCTCCGTATCTAGTGTAGCAATCTTAGCTGTAAAGTCCTCTGGTATAATGACTTGCCCATAATAACGTCCGATTAAAGTCCCTCTAAGTGCATCCTCATAAGAAACAATCTTCCAACTTATACCATCACTATCTTTAATACGTGCAGTCACTTCATCTCCCATATTGACACCTATTCCATTAATTACACCACCTTGATCTTTATTAATTAATGCAACCTTTATTTCTCCTTTATTATATAAAGGCTGCCTATTAGCGTTAATTATAAAACATACAAATAATGTGGGTAAAAGGATTATTAAAAATATAAGAAGAAATACTATTTCGTTCGTAAAGATATTTTTCAAGTCTTGTTTTAACATTTTCCGAATTCTGTTCATTGTGTTACCTGCCTTACCTAACATCCATTTATCTAGGATTTCCCAAAAAATTAAGACTCATGCAATATATGCAAATGAGCCCTATTTTTTCTTGAGTATATTATAAATTTTCTTCCAAATCCAATATCCCATAATTGTACCTAATGTGTTAAATATGACGTCATCGATATCTGTTACCCCTGTACATAATAAATATTGTAATCCCTCAATAGATATTGAAGTTAGCATACCTATTAGTGTAACTTTCCAAAGACTTCTTTTTTTCTTGAACAAAGTAGGTACTAGTATCCCCATTGGTACAAACCAAATACAGTTCCCTACTACGTTATAAAAAAGATGCCACCAAATGCCTAAGTGAAACCATTTTATCAAAACTTTCATAGGTTCTAAGTTGACTCTTGTCTCACGCATCATTAAACTTTCCATACTTAGGCCTAAGCCCAATCTAATAGCCGTAATTTCATAAAGACTAATTATGTACATTATAAAAAAATGAACGCCCAACTCTCTGCTCCAAGTTAGGTGATGTGCTTTCTTCTTTTTTTCTAAACAAATTACACGTAAAATAGCTACACCTATAAATACCGGTAAAGCCACCATAGGTGTTGTATACATATATTGTATGATCATTTCAATTGACATGATGGCACCCCCTTGATTTTATGTTCCAATAAATCTACTTTATTAATGATACCATGTTCTCCCTGTTATGCAACTAAAACCATACTTTTTTACCCATAACATTTAAGACAAAATAATTTATACCTATTTCTACTATTTATTTAAATTTTTACTTGTATATTCATTTCCTCTGCATTATAATTACAAATCTGGACACAATTAAAAGGGGAATTATATTCCACCTTTATTCGAGTGGATTTTTAGCATTATCCACAACGAATAAAGTAATAAAACGAACTTATCCACAATATACACAGTTATTCCACAAATATATGTGCATAACTTTTGTGTGCGTTCATTTTATATTTTATAGGTTATACACATATTTAAACATTTTTCGCAAAAGTTATCCATAGCTTGGGATTGTTGCTTTTTGGGTTTTCCACAGAAAACACACAAGTTATCCCAAGATTGTGCATAACTTTGGGGAAAATGTGAAAAACTAAAAGCCATTTGCGAGAATCCACAGATGGCTTTTGGTTCTTGTGAGTTATTACGTTTTCATCTTTTTACATTTAATCTCTTTTTTTTTAAAAGCTCTAAGTTTTGACACCTTTCCCTCTTATATTTAGTTATTTGCACTAATTTTTTTCATAAATTTAATTTCATATCATCATATCAAACATGTACATGTTGTATATTATGCAATTTCATCCTTAAATATACCTTCTCAATTCATTTTTATATTTTAATATTTTTACCCTTATATAGTAATTCTTAAAAATCAAGGGACTGTTACAATTTCTTTGAATATTATATAGTAGGTAACTTATATTCAAGGAGGTTCCTTATGTTACAAGTTCAATATGCTGCTTCTAATAGTAAAGGAGTTTTAGCTTCTAACATTGGCTGGATTGACTTTGGTACTTTACTATCCTTGTCACAGTACTCTCCAACAGCAACTGTGACAAATGCTATTACAGGCGGCTACCTTATTTCTTTCGAATTATGTTTGTCCTCTCAAGGAAATACAACTTCTTTAAATCAAATAAAGTTTGAAGGGACTACAGTGCCAACTTCTACAGCAGCCCCTTTTGGTAATACTGCTTATACGGGTATTCCAGGTCATGTTGCCCTCTATATGCCAAACGCCTCTCTTAATGGTGATGAACTCAGTATTACCCTTGCACTACGTAATATTACAGTAACAGACGCCTATGGTGATGTGGTAAATGATTTCTTTATAGTTGCTGCTGATGCTGCTATTACACGTCAACATGCTAATTTTTCTCCTGAGGTATGGTCTGTTACCACAGATGGCTCACCTTGGGAATTAGTCGAAGAAATGCCTTCTGTCAGCGGTTTTACTTCTGGTACACCTAGCGTTAGTGGCTTAGATACTCGTACCGTTACAGAAGTTGGTAGCACCTCTTCTAGAGAAAGTACCTCTGCTAATGTATTTATTACACAGTCCCCTTGTCATATTACTGCTAAAACTACTGTCATTGATAGCAGACAAGGTTTTGCCTTTGGTGTCATTGTTCCCCACTGCAAAAACTGTACACCTTTAGCAGCTATGCGTTCAAGTCATATCAACTACGTCAATCCAGCTCACCATATGACTTCTGTACTTCCAATTAAATCTTGTGATAAATTAACCGCTATTAATTATAATGGCCGTTGTCATTCCTTTAATGGCGCACCACTCTTAATCACTGGTCAATTAGGCAATTATCTTTTCTTTGATAACTGTGTATTATTTAGTGGTAACTGTCACGTTTCTAGAACGAACTTTGATATCTTTCACTTAACAATTGCGCGCGGTAATGAATGCATCCAGAAATTCATTGTCTTTTCTACTAAGCCTTGTAGTAAGCAAAGCCACTAGTCCTTACTTCATGCTACTAAGTATAAAAAGCACAACCTCCCTTCTAGAAGTTGTGCTTATTTTATGCTCTTAATTTAAATGCATGCCTGTAATGGCTACTTGTGCAACATGAGTTCCTAATTCATCTGTAATATATATTGTATAAGATGATGTACGCTTTCCAGCCTTCTCACATTTAGCTTCAGCTATTAATTTGCTTCCTTTAGCTGTATTTAAATAAGTAATATGACTCGTCATAGAAACCGTTAAACGTCCCATAATATTAGATGCTACTGCAAAAGTAAAGTCAGCTAATGTAAATATGGCACCACCCATTACTGAATGTGCCGCATTCATGTGCCTGTCCTCTATTATAAGCTGACATTTTGCATAATTTTCTGCTACTGCCTCAATTGTAATCCCCGTTACTTCTGTAGCAAAACGATCTTTTTGAAACTGCTCTCTTGCCTTTTCTAATAAATCCATTGTTTATTTCCTCCCCTTTCCTACTATTTCTCTCTTTCCCTTACATTCTTCTTTTAACAGCTTTATTTGTCTTATAACTGCCTTATTCGTATAGAAACTTTCCTATTTATTGTAGCACAATACATTTTTTATTGTAGCATAATATATTTTAAAATTTTATATAAATTTCAATTAATTGTATTGTAATCTTCTGTCAATTGTTTTATACTTATCTTATCAAATCGAACATATGTTCTATTTTATTGTAAGGAGATGATATTATGAAGTATTTTGAAATCGAGGCCTTCTTTCCTTGCTATAGTGCTGATGGTAGTGTGAAAACATGTATCTTATTACGTGATGGCACTAAACAATATACACACTATGAACTAAGACAATTTGTTTCTCACTTACTCTGTGAAATTGGCCTTGATTACCGTTCTATTCGCTTATGGAGTACTAAAGTAACTGGTATTAAACATCAAGTTCCACTTATTATCGACACCCAAAATGTGTTCTTACCTGTCAAACTTCAAAAAGAAGGCACAATGAATGAGGTAAGCTACGGCTATATACATACAGGTTCTATTGTAAGCTATACCGATTCGGAAATCGTTTTAAAAAGCCAAACAATATTACCTACACTTTCTTCTAGTTCCTATATTGATAAGAAAATGGTAAGTGCCAAACTACTTCTATACGCTTACTTAGATCACAAAAAGCAATATGAATTTATGTGGAAAGAATAACTTTTCATAGCTATAAGGAGTTGATTTTAATGAATTATTTAGATATTGATGCTTTCTTTCCCTACTATGATGCCGAGCAAAACTGTCGTACTTGTATTTTATACAAAGATGGTACCAAAGAATTTATATCGCTTAATGTTTCTCAATATGGACGTAGGATTTACTTTTTAGCCAAACTAAATAGAGAGGCTATACATGCTTGGAGTAGTCAAATCTTAAATGCAAGTTCTAATCTTCCCCTTCTCATTACAGACAAACTTATCTTCATTCCCATTAAATTCAAACCACATCCTTACACTCCAGGTCATGCCTTTACCTTTGGCTATGTTAATTACAATGCGATTTCCTTTTATTCTTCACAGGAAGTCATCTTAAAAAATCAAACCGTTTTAAATACCGTTTCACCTCATCAATTCATTGATAAAAAAATTAGAGATGCCATGTTGCTTGCTTATGCCTATCAAGACTTACTAAGATGTGAGAAATTATAAAAGGATGTCGCAAGGTTATTATTAATCTTGTGACATCCTTTTATAATTTACATATAAGTATATTTATCCACTTTTCATCCACATAAGTTTGTAGAATATCTTCTGTTATCCACATTTTTAAGATTTTAAAGCCTAAACCTGTGAATAAGGCCTCTGCCCTTGCTTTACTTAAATCATGATAATACCGGCCATTTTTCTCGCCTTCAAAGTCACCATATTTAAACGAAGTATATAAAATCCCCCCAGGCGTTAGTGCCTTCTTAAACTTATTAAGTATTCCTTCAAGCTCGTAGCTAGGCACATGCACTAAGGAAGCTGCTGCCCAAATGCCATCAAAGATAGGGGCAAAATCAATCTCATTAAACTGCATATGCACTACCTCTTTTCCAATATATGCCCCTGCTAACTGACACATCTCTATAGCACCATCTAAGGCTACCACTTCATATCCATGATTCATAAAGATTAAACTATCTCTCCTTGGGCCACAACTTGCATCTAGTATTTTGCTTCCTATTGGAAGAATGCCCAAAAAGTCCTCATACTGTTTGCTCATATCTCTATTCATCTATCTTCCTTTCCTTTTTCTAATCCTATTTTTAGTATTATAACCAATTAACGAAAAAAGCTGTGTACTAACTTTTTAGTACACAGCCTTTTTTTATCTACTTTTTATACCTATTATTTATAGCAATGATCACATGGATCATCTTTGCCACTTTCCTCAAGGGTACCACTTAAAATAGTTTTACTTCTAGAAAGTGCCTGGCAATCCTCTGTTTTATGATAGCTTTTACCACTAGGTGTCCAATATACTACTTCTCCCTTATCTGGTGTTGTATCTTTAACATTGGCAGCATCCTTATTACTTGTATCTTCTTTACTCGTTGAATCTCCGTTACTAGCTGTATTTGATACTGTAATGCTATCTTTCTTAGTCTCTGTTTGCTCTATTACATTTTGCTTCTCTTCTTTTTTCTTTGTTCCTACTGTACCATTTTCACAGTCTGTTGTAATACCATGTCCTGTAGATTTAAATACAATGCTACCGCATTTATCTGTTCTATGTACTTCAATCCCCTTTAGTTTATCTAAAGTTTCTTGATGTGGATGTCCATATTTATTTCCTTCTCCGCAAGTAATGACTGCATAAGTTGGATTAATCTTTTCTAAGAATGCTTGTGAAGTACTTGTTCTAGAACCATGGTGCCCCACTTTTAATAAATCTACTTCTTCTACTTTCGATAAGATTTCTTTTTCAACTTCTTCCTCAGCATCTCCCATGAGAATCACCTTATCCTCACCATTGATATATTCTACAACGAGAGATTCATTATTTGTATCACTACCACCATCTGTATTCATTACCCTGAAGTAACCTCCACCTAATGGGAACTGGCTGTCTTCTAATGGCACACTTGGTGTTAATCCTTTGTCCATAACGGCATTAATGAAGTCACGATATACTTTAGTATCTGCATCACCATTTGCTACAAATACAGTATTGATATGTATATTCTCTACAACAGTATCTAATCCTCCTACGTGATCAGCATGTGCATGTGTTGAAATAATATATTCAAGTTCTGTAATGCCATGACTCTTTAAATAACTTACAATGAACTCACCATCTTCATTTTCAGCGCCATCTATTAACATCGCCTCACCATTGTTTATAATGAGAATTGCATCAGAATTTCCTGTATCAATAAAGTGGATTTCGCTTTCTCCCTGAGTAACATTCTTATCTTCAGTTACATTTTGGTTTACTTGTGTTGTACTATTTGATGTAACTTGCTCTTTAAAGGCTTGGGCTGCCCCATTACATCCTGGTAAAAATGTTAGGGCTGCTACTAAACCTAGTAAACTTAATTTATTAAAAAACTTACGTATCTTCATTTTTTACTCCCTTATTATATGGTTGTCTATTTTAAAGTCATATTATGTGTTTGCTATGTCTTTATTATAAAGGAATTTAACATAAACTTCCACTAATCTTGAAAAACCATACAATAAGGGACTTTCTACACCCTGCTATTACAATATTTATCCATTAATTTGTCGATTTCAAACTGTGCTATATTCGACTTACGAATACTATTATTCATTCGTTCTAGATTAAGTTTACCCTTCTTATATTCTTCTTCTGTAATCTTTTGCGTTGCTTCTACGGCGCAGCTTGCCCATACAAATAAATTCGCTAACATCTCATCTCTAGATATAAGACTCCATGGCTTAGGCCGATATGCTACTATCATCCATTCTTCATCTGTAAACATATTATAAGCCGTGGTACAATACTCCCCACTTTTATACGTTATAAAGGTCTTAATACCATTTGTTAACTTCCTTGCAAAAATCCCTCTTCTAAGCTCATGCTCCTCCTCATAAGGAGCATTTAAGTCACTCATTCCAAAATGGACAAATGGCTCTTTCTTATAATCAATCTGACAGATATAAACTTGATGATTTTGTTCTAAAAAGTACTTTAAACGCTTTTTAAATGAAGTCATACAGTTTTTCATATCGTATTTTCTCCTATATCTATAATTTTCCTTTATATATTGCTTATCTTTAAGTATAGCCAAAATATGTTATTTTAATAATTATCCTATGTATCATTACATCTAAAAATAGCTTTCAATTTTGTTCAAATCCTTTTGCCATGCTGCTACTGCATTTTTCATATTTGCTTTTGAACCATGCATCTTTATAAATAACTTCAAATAATTTTTAGTTTTTTCTTTTCCTAAAGTAGGCATTGCATGTTGTGTAAGTATCCTCCAGCGCTCTTGCTCACTTTTGGAAGTTGTATACCCCATCTGCATAAGCGGTGATGTTTTGTTTAGATTAATATTTAATTCTCCTGAGGTAGACTTTGATATTTCTTGATTATTATTACTTATAATAATCTTTTGCTCTATTTCTTTATCTAACTTTGTTTTAATTTCATGTGGTGCTATTAATATGTTTATATGTGCTACTTCATGCCTTTCTAAATAAAACTTACTACACTTTTTACAATACTTTGCTTCGACTTTTACGGCTCCTGCTGAGTCCTTCATAAATACCCACATTTCTTTCATACCTATTTGTCTTGAACAACAATTACTTTTTTTGAATATCTCCTTTCTATAGGGTATACATGCTCTCTTTATTTTCTTTCTCAATTCTTTTGCTGCTTTCCCTTCAAAGCCATATATATTTTCATGCGTCTCCATATACCTAGATGCACAAATCTTAACTTTATCATATATTTTTTTCTCTCTATCCTGACATAGCAAACGATATAATTTGTTTCCTTCTAGCTCTATTTTAAGATATTCTCTTATACTGCTATAATTTTGAATCATCTTTTTATCATAGTTATAAAAATAGCTAATACATAATAACTGATTGATCAGTCTGTTTTCCCATAGCGTATTATAATAAGCAGCATTTTGATATGTATATTCTAATAACCCGATTAACTTCTGCTCTTCTTCAGCTATAAAACTTTGCTTAATTTGTTTCATCAACTCTTCTATATTCATCATCTCTGTTTCTTGCTTCACTACGCTTACATTAGTCTTATTATTACACACATCTATTTTTTCTTCTGATACGCTTTCCTCTAGCTTCTTACTTTTCAACTGGGCTTCTAACATAGCTATATAATTTTTTAATCTCTCATTTTCTTGCTTTACATCTTCTACCTCGCTTTCTAATAATTCAACTTGTGAGCGTCTAGCTTTTATTTCATTCATCACAATCTGTAAGAAATCCTTTGTATTTAATAAGTATTGCTCTTGTAGAGCAGTAAATTCTTCTAATCTAATTAAATTTTCACCCATTATAACACTCCCCACTAATTTTATGTCTATTAATAAATATTATATAATAATAT
>CALGWE010000088.1:0-1979 GCA_937935915.1 uncultured Clostridia bacterium | reverse complement strand
TACAGGACGCATGCTCATGGCATTAGGGGTAATAATAACGATATCCTCTTTTCGTGCAGCTTGGGTTTTAAGTAAATGCGTAACTTGTTTAACAATCCATTCAAGTTCTTCTTCAACAGTATCAAATTTATAGATTCTAAAGTTAGGATCTAGTCGAGATGGTGTAATAGCTTCCTTACTAAAAATCTGTTGTTTGAGTTTTTGAATATAAAACTGACTAGGAGAGATGCTCGGAATCTGCTCCCATTGTTGTAATGGCAAGTAGTTAGAGTAGACATTTTTTACAACATCATAAGAACTTTGTGTATCTTCCTTATTAACAGGAAGGATGATACTAACATTTTTACCTAGACGTTCAAAACGTTTAATTAAAAGATGTAATTCTGGCCTAACTGGTAAGAAAGCACCATCTATAATTAATTCATCATACGCATCAGCATTTAAGTTTGTAATATATTGATAACACGCTTCACCATAATTCATGAGGTTATGAACTGAAGTATAAAGTTTATAGTTTTCATAAAGTTTCAGTACAATTTCCCATTGAGGTGTAGTCCCAGCGGAACGTAAGTGGTTAAGGTCTAAAGCTGCACTTTCCCATTTGTTGAAGTTTTCATTAAGCTCGCCAATAACAGAAAGCCAAGCTTCATTATTTGTTTCCTCTGATTCGCGTAGTAAACGTTCTATAATAACTGTTGATTCGCTTTGTGATAATACAGAGTAGGCATTTTGCTCGTATACCTTTTCTTTTAAGAAGGCATTTAAGTCATATAGTGCAACCGTTTGACGTAATTTGTTTTCTATTTCTTGAGGAGTCCCCTTAACTCTCAAAAAGTTCGAATAAAATAGAAGCCTTTCACGATACAAAATCATAGTAGGTACAATGTGCAAAGCTCTTTTACCTTCTTGATAGAGTGTGTTCCTGATGAATTCTTCTACAACGTGTGTATTAGAATTGGTGAAAATTCTCAAAATTATACTCCTCCTGTAAAATATATGTTTGTTAGTATATAATAGATTATATTAATTATTATAACAAGTTTTGGAGGAGGTTAAAAAGAAATGCAATTATCAGCAGCTGAAAGTAAGTTACTAGAAGAAATTTGTGCTAAAAATCACACAAACGTTGAACATATTATGACATTATTAGAGATAGAGAAAGACTTTGCCAATCGTAATATGATGAGACGTAGTGGGATTAAAGTAAAGATGAAAGAGCATATTAGTGAGTGGGTAAAAGAAGCATAGGACTTTACAAGGAGAATATACATGATATTTGAGTACATACAATTTAAGAATTATAAGCCATATTATGGTGAACAAGCTATTCAATTTAATAAGCCAGTAGATGAATTCAATCCTTATAATCCAAATATTATTTTAGTTGGGGGACTAAATGGAGCAGGTAAGACATCTCTTATTAACTCTATATTTATGTGTCTATATGGTAGACGATTCTTTTCAAAAGTAGACTTTGAGCATATTGTTGCAACTTCTATTAATAAAAAGCATTTATCAGAAGGTGGGAATAGTTCTTCAGTAGGCTTAGCATTTAATGATGGTGAAGAGCGTTATCTCATTGAATTAGTTTTTGAGAAAAAATCAAATAAAATTGAGCATACACGTCATCTATATAGATTCTTAGAAAATGAAGAAAGACAAGAGATTGCCACAAGTGATGAAGAATTTAATGATTTTATTGATATGTTTCACAGTTTTTTATATTTGATGCAGAGAAGATTAGAGATTTAGTAGGGAATCATGATTCATCTGAGACTGTTGAAGCGATTCAGAAAGTAGTTTCATTAAGTTTATATCAAACTTTATTATCAGACCTTCGTTCATTACATGATGAAGAAGCTAAGACAGCAAGTGCATTAGTAAAAGATGAGGAAATTACAGAACTCAATGAGCAGATTGCAGAATTAGTGGATCGCATAGATGAAGGTGAAGACTTAAAAGTAGAATACACTAAGAGA
>CALGWE010000087.1:0-3182 GCA_937935915.1 uncultured Clostridia bacterium | reverse complement strand
AAATAGCTGCATCCCCATGCGGATTAAGTTTCATTGTTTGCCCTACAATATTGGCTGATTTTGTTCTAACACCTTTTATTAAATTCATTTTATACATTGTATAAAGTAGTTTACGGTGTGATGGCTTAAATCCATCAATTTCTGGTAATGCCCTAGAGACAATAACGCTCATTGCATAGGGCATATAGTTGTTTTCAAGTGTATCTGTAATTCTTTGTTTTAAAACATGTTTGTTCATCGTCCCCCGTCCTTTCTTTTGTCATAAGGCAAATATTCCTAACGCACACATCTTCGCCTTTTCTTAACTCATGTCTGCTAAATCTAAATAACGATGTCCTTCATCTGCAATAAATTGTTTACGCCCTTTTAAGTCATCTCCTAAAAGTACATCAAACATAAATTGTGTTGCTTCTACATCTGTTGGTAGCACTTGAATGAGTCTACGACTTTCTGGGTTCATAGTTGTCTCCCACATCATATCTGGGTCATTTTCACCAAGCCCTTTTGAACGTTGAATCGTATACTTTGTTTTAATCTTATCTAAAATCTCTGCTTTTTCATTTTCTGTAAAGGCAAAGAATGTTGATTTTTTGTATTAATTTCATAAAGTGGTGTCTCTGCAATAAATACTTTACCTTCTTTAATCAGTGTTGGCACTAAAGTATAAAGCATTGTTAAAATTAGTGTACGGATTTGATAACCATCTACATCGGCATCTGTACAGATAATAATTTTATCCCATCTTAAGTTATCCATATTAAAAGTATTTAAATCCTTATTATGTTTTGAAGTAATTTCAATCCCACAACCTAATACTTTTAGTAAATCCACAATAACATCACTTTTAAAGATTTTATCATAATCTGCTTTTAAACAGTTTAAGATTTTACCACGAACTGGCATAATCCCTTGGAATTCTGCATTACGCCCAAGTTTACAAGAACCAAGTGCTGAATCCCCTTCCACGATATAAAGTTCGCGTTTTGTAACATCTTTGCTACGACAATCTACAAACTTTTTAATACGGTTGGCGATATCAATGTTTCCGCTTAATTGTTTACGTACGTTAATACGTGTACGTTCTGCTTTTTCACGGCTACGTTTATTGACAAGTACTTGTTTTGCAATCTTATTCGCCTCTGCTTTATTCTCTGTGAAATAAATAAAGAGATATTCTTTTAAATAATCTTGAATAGCTTCTTGAATAAACTTATTTGTAATGGCTTTTTTAGTTTGGTTTTCATAACTTGTAATCGTTGAGAATGAGTTAACAATTAAAATTAAACTATCTTGAATATCTACAAAAGTAATTTTCTTCTCATCCTTGTTATAAATCCCTTCATTTTTAAGATATTGATCAATAGCATAAACAAAGGCATTTTTCACCGCTTTATCTGGTGAACCACCATACTCTAAGTAACTTGAGTTGTGATAGTACTCTAAGCAGTTTGTTTCATTGCAAAATGCAAAAGCTACTTGGAACTTTAATTTATATTCAGGACGGTCTGCAGTATCACGTCCTCTTGTTTCTTGTTCTAAATAAGCTACGTCTGTAAATGCTTTTTCGCCTGCTAATTCTTTAGCATACCCTATAATCCCATCTTCATATAAGTAAACCGTCTTTTTGTCCTCTATTTCATCTTTAAAAACAAATTCAATATTTTTATTAACAACGGCTTGTCTTTTTAAAACATCATGAAAATAAGCCGAACTAATTTGTACATCTGTAAATACCTCTTTATCTGGCATCCAGTGAATTTTACTTCCTGTACGTTTGTAATCGGCTTTCGTTTTTCTAAGACCACCTATATTTTCACCTTTTTCAAAATGAAGTTCATAGATATATCCATCTCTTTTTACTTCTACATCCATATATTCTGAACTATATTGTGTCGCACAACTACCAAGTCCATTAAGACCTAAACTAAATTCATAGTTGTCGCCGTCATTATTATTATATTTTCCTCCTGCATAAAGCTCGCAAAATACTAACTCCCAGTTATAACGTTGTTCAACCTCGTTATAATCTACTGGAATCCCCCTCCCAAAGTCTTCAATGGTAATGGAGTGGTCTTTATGCAAAGTGACATTAATCGTATGTCCATAGCCTTCTTTTGCCTCATCGATAGAGTTGGCTAAAATTTCAAACACTGCATGTTGACAGCCTTCAATACTATCTGAGCCAAATATAACGCTAGGACGCAGTCTGACACGATCTGCACCTTTTAAGGCAGATATAC
Source organism: uncultured Clostridia bacterium (assembly GCA_937935915.1). Taxonomy (GTDB): domain Bacteria; phylum Bacillota; class Clostridia; order Lachnospirales; family Cellulosilyticaceae; genus Cellulosilyticum. The sequence goes on along the minus strand of CALGWE010000087.1, from coordinate 942 downwards.
TTTGATTATCATATACTTTTTCTTTCATCTCTCATCACCTATATATTTAGTCTCATCTACTTACTCTAAATTAAAAGCTATCCCATTGTCAAGTTTTAAATAATCACCTAAATATTTTTAGGGCTCCCTTCTCTTTCCTATTGCTGCTTATCTCTTACAGCTACCATGGATAATACTTTAGGTTCTTTGTACCCCTTATAAAATGTCTCAACAGTCGCTTCTTTAATGGTCACCTTACGTTCTGCTGTAAGATTCATTAAGGACTCTAACCCTTCTGTCACAGTCCCAAATGCTGTATATCGTCCTTCTAATTCTGGTGCATCTCTTAATAGCACGAAAAATTGTGAGCCTTCTGTGTTAAACTTCTTCCCACGTGCCATACATACTGTACCTTGCACACAAGGCAGGTTATTAGGATAGCCATTGGCTTTACATTCACTTTTGATAAAATAGCCTGGATAACCTGTTCCATTACCTATTGTGTCTCCTGTCTGCACTAAATAGTTTGGTAAAATTTTACTAAACCCTAATTCTCTATAAAATCCACAGTTCACTAAATCTATAAAATTGCAAACCGTATTAGGTGCCTGATCCGGTCTAAGCTGTATTTTAAAAGATGTTTTATTGGACAATATCACCTTTACAACAGGGCACTGCCCTTCATCTATTACTGAACTTTGATTAAACCTTATATAATAGTAACCACCTATACCCACCAAACATATCACAAGTAAGATGTTTATTAGTTTTTTCATCTGATTCACCTCTATTTTTTAGAGTATAGTCAGTCCTTATTTATTTTATACATTTTGTTTAATTATACTGTCATCAATCCCCGTATATTTTGATACAACTTTGAATTTTTGTTTAGTATTTGTAAATATAATTTCTTATATACAAAAAAGAGCTTCCTTTTTTAAGGAAGCCCTTTCTTCATTAATA
>CALGWE010000086.1:0-2098 GCA_937935915.1 uncultured Clostridia bacterium | reverse complement strand
TAGTTGTCACCTTCACCTCTTACCTGTAAAACATGCCTATATACGCAAATAACACCTAAAAGGAGTTATACTTCCTTTTAGGTGTTTTATTTATCTTAAATATATTTCAGCTTTTTTACACTACTTATAGCCTGCTGATCAATAACAGTCCATGATTGCCACTTTGGATCATTAATCATTTTGTTTATAATCCTAATTTTATCTTGTACCTCTATCTCTTGTACAATATTCTCATTTTTTGCAGACGCTTTTTGAGCAAGAATAATTACACTGCTGCTATCTAAATCATTTAATGCACTTAGACTCTTAATCTTACCTTCTGAATATAAATTAATATTTTGCTTCGCTACAATATAATCTACATTCACATAGTTCAGTCCTAAATACATGACTGTAAAGATTATAAAAACTATCTTTGTAAACGGTAATTTTTGTCCTATACCTTTTAAAATGACTAAAGCAATCACAATAATACTAAGTACTAAGAACCAAGCCACATATACACGCATTAAAGTTAAACCATAATTTTGAATATACATAGCCATTTTCGCTAAAGCACATATCAGCATAAATAATGTGAATCCAGCTATAAAAAAATTAATGCCTTGCATATACTTTTTGCGTTTGTCTTCTTGCTTCCTAATGACAACTCCTACAAGCCAGATCATGCCTAAATTAATCATTGTAAGTGGGAGATTCTCAAAAAAACCTCTCCTTGCATATTCCGCAAAGGTGAATTCCTCTGGTAAAACACCTTGAAAGGCAGATACAAAATAAGCTAATTGAGAGCATAAGAAACCAATATATACAAAACATACTAAAGTCGCTATAGTGGCCACAATGGTAAAGTCTATTTCCATGAGTGGTGTATGATCTCCTGATATATGTTGTTCTCGCTTGGGTTTAACAAGACTATAAAAATAACTAAACATCATGCCAAATAATATAATTATTACAATAATGCGTCTCACAATTGGCCCTATTTCAAAGTTCATATGTCTATAGATTGCTTGAAGCACGCCATCAAAGGCTGCATCTGTACTTTGTAATAAAGCGATAACAACGATTAAGATTGGCACAGCAATCAGTATGCCTACCCCTACTTTTGTAAGTGTGGCAATAGAGTTTTTGTTTTCTGTGCTCACTTCCTTTTTGACTAACTTTACCGGTTCACTCCAATATCTAAATGGCATGGTAAGCCATAATTCCATTGTCTTAGAAACCCATTTACCTTCAAAAAGCACCGTATCTTCTACGCGCCAAACCTCTACAGCCTGAATCACTAGTAGCCCTAGTAAGAAAATCACATTAAAGAACTTTAATATCCCATTACTAAATAATATAAAGCATAATGCACACAATCCAATAGGTATTAAAAGTAATACTCCATTTTTACCCATCTTCTTATTATAAATTTTCATAAGCCCTATAAAGCCTGCAAAATAGACTAATAGGCTAATGATGACACCGACTCCAAATCCCCCAAATATATTCATTTCCATTACAACTATTGCAAGTAGCAAGGTCATAATGAATATAAACTTTTCTTCCTTCTTCATCTCCTCACCCCATATTATTTCCTGTTTATTCTTCTATATATTCTAAAAGGTCTCCCGGCTGACACTCTAACACCTCGCATAACGCTTCAAGTGTTGAAAAGCGAATGGCCTTCCCTTTATTATTTTTTAAAATCGATAAGTTAGCTAAAGTAATGCCTACCTTCTCTGACAGTTCATTCATACTCATCTTACGTTTTGCTAGCATAACATCTAAATTGACTACAATCGGCATTGTTTCACCTCTTTTGCTCTAAATAGTTAGTTCATTTTCTTCTTTAATTTCTATGGCAATCCCTACTAAACGATATAAAATCGCTGCAATAAGTGCTACGCCAAATGCCCCAATTGTAATAATGATAATTCCGAAGGTTGCTTTAACGAATAAACATGTAAATAAATAACATGTAAAAATAATCAAAGCACATATGCTAATCCCCTTTAAACTCATACAGCTACTTGCTGAAAAAGGATCACGCTTAATAATATTTCTAGCAAGTGCTTTGGTCATCCATAAAATAATCCACATTGGTACACCTGTA
>CALGWE010000085.1:0-1197 GCA_937935915.1 uncultured Clostridia bacterium | reverse complement strand
ACACATAATAATTTGTAGTGTTTACTACAAAGAAATAGAAAAGCAATTGCTTCAACTAGGAATTAATGAATATTTTTTTTATGTTCAAAAAAAAGAATGGTTATAGGAGTAAGCAAATATGAAAAAAGAGTTAGAGGATCTCATACTAGAAGACAATAATATAAAAGTTATAAGTATAGATATATATGATACTTTGATTTTTCGCATGGTAAGAAAGCCATATCGCATTTTTGACAAAATGTTTGAGATGGAAAAAGGTTTATTTCCTGATTATATGGATGGTGAGGATTGGCGTGAATTACGTGTTCGTACTGAAATTGTAGCGAAAGAAAATAAGTTTTCAGTTAGTGGGGCATATGAGGCAAATCTAGATGAAATTTATAATGAAATGCCAGCCATTATAAAAAATAAGAAAGAAATTATGGCATTAGAAATCGCATGTGAAACGAAGTATAGTTACATTAATGAAGAAATAGCTGATGCTATCAAAGAGGTCAGAAAAAGCAAAGATACTAAGGTTATATTAACTTCTGATATGTATCTAACAGAAGCTCAACTTAGACATATTTTAGCAAGCAATGGATTTGATTTATCACTAGTAGATAAGATATATGTTTCTAGTGAACAGGGTGTGAGCAAAAAACAAGGTAAGTTGTTTGAAAAAATCTTGAAGGATTACGCAGTACAGGCTAATGAAGTGCTACATATGGGTGATAACAGAATTAGTGACTTTATTTCACCTATGAAATTAGGGATGAAGGCATATCAGTATACTCCAATATACAATGAAAACTTTTATCCTTATTTAGATATGGAAGAAGAAGCATATGGATTTATATGTGATGAGATTCATGCCTTGAGGCTATATACAGCTTATAAGTTTAAAGGGGATGAAAAGAAGAAATTTTGGTATGACTTAGGTGCTATGATTATAGCGCCAGTATTAGTATATGCGACAGAATGGGTTTTAGATGTAGCTGAGCAAAATGATATCAAACAAATCTTTCCAATGATGCGAGAGGGCAAGTTTTTAACTGAATTATTAAAAACAGCCCAAGAAGCAAGAGAATGGAAAGGTAAAATTAATCCTATATATATTTCTAGAAAAGCATTATATCCAGCCTTGTTAAGTGCAATAAAGCAAAAAGACGTAGAATATATGTTAACAACTCATGGTATTCGAGTTGGAGATTTGTT
>CALGWE010000084.1:0-2262 GCA_937935915.1 uncultured Clostridia bacterium | reverse complement strand
TTCAGTTTATCTTAGCAGCAGGAAACATCATGAGCATTGGCTTTGAAAAAGCATATGCATTGCAAACAGATTTAAATTTACAGTCTTCGGAAATTATAGCAACGTATGTTTACAAAAAAGGTCTTTTAGATGGTGATTATAGCTTTTCAACAGCAATCGGTTTATTTAATACAATCATCAATCTAATTCTTCTAATTATTGTAAATCAATCAGTTAAAAAGATGAATGATGGCAAAGGCTTATAGGAAGGAGAAAAATTATGGAAAATAATAAGTTTTCAAGATATGGAACTGCTGATAAAGCCTTTCTCATAACAGGGTACATTTCATTAGGATTATTTGTACTAGCAATTATTGTGCCAATGCTATATATCATTGTGGCATCCTTTATTGATCCAGTAACACTACAAAATCAAGGTATCACATTTGACTTTAGTAAATGGACTTTAACAGCTTATGAACGCGTTTTAGCAAATAAACAGATTTGGGTAGGATTTAAAAATTCAGTTATTTATTCAGTAGTATTTACAGTAGTATCAGTAACTATAACTATGTTATGTGCTTACCCAATGTCTAGAACCGATTTCAAAGGAAAAGGTTTCTTTAACATTATATTTGTAATCACTATGTTCTTTGGTGGAGGATTAATTCCAACTTACCTTTTAATAAGTAAATTAAACATGTTAGATAGTATGTGGGCAATCATTCTTCCAGGAGCATTTAGTGTATGGAACATGATTATTGCTAGAACATATTATCAAGGCGTTCCAGCAGAACTTAGAGAAGCAGCTGACGTAGATGGTGCAAGTGATATAGAATTTTTCGTTAAAATATTAATACCAGTATGTACCCCAGTAATTGCAGTTTTAGCATTATGGCAATTCGTAGGTATGTGGAATAGTTACTTTGATGCAATGATTTACTTAAATGATGCTTCAAAACAACCACTACAATTAGTTTTAAGATCAATCTTAATACAAAACCAACCAGAATCAGGCATGATCTCAGATATGCAAAGTACAGCACAAAGAGCACAGCTTGCTGAGTTACTGAAATATGCAACAATTATTATCTCCAGCTTACCACTACTTGTGATGTATCCATTCTTTCAAAAATATTTTGATGCAGGAATTATGGCAGGGTCAGTAAAAGGGTAAGGAAGTTAAGAACCTAAGAGAGAAGAAAATTATTATGTTGGACTTTATTATCAGCTATGGCAATGGGCACTTTAGCGGGATGCGGCAATAGCTCAGGGAGCCTCAATAGTGGAGAAGAAATGCAAAAGGTAGATATATCAGAACTCGCATTTCCACTGGCACAGAGTAAGACTATTACAGGGATGATAAGTTATCCTGTAGGAACAGAAGCAAACCCGAACAACAGAACAATTTTTAAGCGACTTGAAGACAGTACAAATGTACATGTAGATTGGACAGCAATCTCATCTGACCAATGGGGAGATAAGATTGCACTTAATATGGCTAATACAAGTACATTAACTGATTTTGTTTTCTCAGCTGGCTTTAGTGATAATGACCTCATTAAATATGCAGAACAAGGCGTTATTATTAATCTTGAAGAGTATATCGATGCATATATGCCTAATTTAAAAGCAGTTTTTGATGCATATCCTGAATATCGTGCAATGTGTACTGATGAGAATGGGAAGATTTGGGCGCTTCCTTGGATTGAACAATTAGGCTCAGAAAAAACAGCGATTCAAGCAGTAGGAAATATGTCATTTATCAATAAAAAATGGCTTGATTTCCTTGGACTTCAAATGCCTACAACAGTTGATGAGTTTGAACAAGTGTTAATAGCATTTAAGGATAATTCAGCAAAACTTCAAGCTGAGTTTGGAATTGAAGGTGACATTATTCCAATGTCTTGTATTATTAATGATGGTGATCAAGATCCTTCAATATTAATTAATGGATTTGGGGAAGGATACGGCGATCCAGATAAAAGTAGACATATTGCAGTAACAGATAATCTAGAAGTCATTAGTACTACTGTACAAGAGGGGTACAAAGAAGGTATTCAATGGCTACATTCTTTATATGAGCAAGGTTTAATTGATGCAGAAGCGTTTACTCAAGACTGGTCTACATATGTCTCAAAAGGGAAATCAGGACGTTATGGAGTTGCTTTTAGTTGGGATATTGCAAACATTGATAATCTTAATGATTGGGTTCCATTACCAGTTCTAACTGCTGATGTGACAAATTTAACAGCTCAAAATGGTTCATTTACTAGTGGTGTA
>CALGWE010000083.1:0-1946 GCA_937935915.1 uncultured Clostridia bacterium | reverse complement strand
ATGCAATTTGGTATAGGCGACCAGACAGAGTTAACTGCTTTTAGTAATGGCGTTTATACAATGCAACCATTTACCAATGATAAGTCAGCCATTAATTATCAAATTGATAGTTTATATACGCAAGATATGACTTGTTTGTATGATGCCTTATATGTAGCAGTTAATCGTACAGCTATTCAAAATGGGGCAAAATGTGTGATTGCTTTTACAGATGGAAAGGATAATTATAGTCAGTGTAGTCCGCAGCAAGTGATAGAAGCTGCGCAGCGTTATAATATTCCTATTTTTATTGTAGGTGTAGGTGATGAAGTAGAAAGTAGCCTATTAGAAAATATCGCAATGAGCACAAACGGTTATTATAGTCATATTAATGAAATTGGTAATATGGGTGATATTTATGAGGCTATTTATCGTGCACAAAAAGAGCTTTATGTGATTCAATATGAACTCGCAAATGCCACAAGTCAAATGACAACACAAAATATAAAGATTGAGATTCAAGGAAATGGTATAGGTGGAACATGTGTTACAGAATATAGCCCAAGTGTATTAATGAGTGCTAATCAGACTTGGGGAAATAATTATGCGGAAGAAGAGGTTATTGGCCAGTATTTAAATGGTTTTGTGAAAGCTATTAATAGTCATGATTATAGATACCTGCAAGATTTTGTTGTAACAGGTGGACCACTTTATGAAGAAGTATATCCTTATATTCAAAGAGATATCAAAGAGAAACTTTTATCTTATGAGATTATTGATAAAACGTATATGGATAATGATACTTGCATTATGAAACTCCATGAAACCTATGAAATCTTAAATACTACAGAACCACTTCATATGAGAACTTTGGAGACTGGGTATGTTTTAAAGAGACAAGGAGATGGCAGATGGAGGGTTTATGCATTTAATGGAGAGATTAAGGTGATAGCTAAAATCGTATGTTAGCTAAAATAAGATAATGATATAAAAAATAGGTAAAAGAAGGCTGAAAATAGGGTGATGTGCATTTGCGCATGCCATTATTTTCAGCCTTTTCTATGTCTATTACTATATAGAATAAAGTGATACTAGCATTCATATAATGAAAAGAAAATAATGTTTTTTGGGGGGTAAAAATGAATAAGAAATTAAAGAGACTCATGATATTGGGATTGTCAGCGGCTATGATCTGTGGCACATGCCTACCTATTATGGCAAAGGATGAGATGCAGGTGGCTGAAAAAACAAATCAATTGAATTGGGTGATTGAGCCCAGATTTGAAGACATAATGGATGAGCACCATGGCAGTTTTGTCGTCAAAGAACAAGGTAAATGTGGAGTAGTTGATGAAACAGGTAATTGGATTATTAAACCTCAATATGATGAGATGAGGGGATTTGAGGATGAGCTTGCAGCTGTTAAACAAAACGGTAAGTGGGGATTTATCAATGTAAAGGGTGAAATGGTAATACCCTGTAAATACACCTCAGTGAGTGACTTTAGTGAAGGATTAGCAGGAGTTTGCATGGATGATAATGGTGAGGTGTACAATGAGGAGGAAGGGTGCATCAATTTTCCTGATGCCGCCATTGATAAAACGGGTAAAGTCGTGATTGATTTTAACAAATTGGGTGAGAGCTACGATGGCATTATTTGGGGATTTTATGGTTTTTCAGAAGGAATGGGAAAAATCCTCTCAAGAGGAGATGCGTTTGACACCGCTTCCTGTTATATTGATAAGCAGGGAAATATTCTTTTACAAAAAAATTATGCGAATATAGGTGCGTTTCATGAGGGCTTAGCTTGGGTTATTTATTGTGAAGAAAGCCAAGAGAGTATATGGGCTAATTATGAGAAGAATAATAATTATGAGCCAAAATATGAAGGGGCTTATATTAATGCACAAGGTAAAACTGTGATCGATAAGGTGCCTTACGCAATGATATTTGACTTTAGTGAAGGT
>CALGWE010000082.1:0-5573 GCA_937935915.1 uncultured Clostridia bacterium | reverse complement strand
CCTAATATTGTTTTCCATGCAGCAGCGCATAAACATGTACCACTTATGGAGGATAATCCAGAAGAAGCTATTAAAAATAATGTGTTTGGTACTTTAAATGTGGCACAATGTGCAGTAGCACATAATGTAAGTAAGTTTGTCCTTGTTTCAACAGATAAGGCAGTTAATCCAACAAATGTAATGGGTGCAACCAAACGTTTATGTGAAATGATTATTCAAGCAATTAATGAAACAACAAGTACAACAGATTTTGTAGCTGTACGATTTGGGAATGTGTTAGGTAGTAACGGTAGTGTTATTCCTTTATTTAAGAGACAACTTGCTGCAGGTGGTCCAATTACTGTGACACATCCAGATATTATCCGTTATTTTATGACGATTCCTGAAGCTGTAAGACTGATTCTAGAAGCAACTTCTTTTGCTACAGGTGGAGAAATATTTGTTTTAGATATGGGGCAACCTGTTAAAATCTTAGATTTAGCAAAGAACTTTATTAGGCTTTCAGGCCTCGAGCTTGATAAAGATATTAAAATCAAATTTACAGGTTTAAGACCAGGAGAAAAACTTTATGAAGAACTTTTAATGGCAGAAGAAGGCTTAACTAAAACAAGTTCTGATAAGATATTTGTAGGTAAAGCAGGAGAAATTGACTTTGGACAATTAAGTAGTTACTTAGATGAATTAAGAAAAGTATTAGCTAATAAAGAGGATGTTCGAAAAGCATTAAAAGATATTGTACCAACTTATAGACAATTAGAATATGATAATGCTAGTGCTGTAAGTAAATAACTATAAGGATTTACATAAGCCCTCTGTAAATAAGAGCAAGAAATATAAAAAATATCCCTCTGTAATGAGCCAAAGCTTATTACAGGGGATATTTTAGAGTGAACCGAATTTAACTAAAAGATTTAAATGCAAAGCTTAATTGCATTCATTTTTTAAAAGATCTTTTAAAAGAAGGATATGATATTTTTCATCTTTAACAATACGTTTTAACATATCTGTGATATAGGAATCTTTAATGAGTCTAATGTGATCTTCATATTGTTTAATAGCAGCGCGTTCGCCTTTAATATTTGCCATAATAATTTCATTAAAATCATAAACTAACGCAATAGGTGCAGGTGTCCAGTTTTTGCCGCAGTTATTTTTACGTGCTTTGAAATCAAGTTTTCCGCCAAGAAGTACGATGAGTTCACCAAGTTTTTGAAGGTGAATCATTTCAGCTTGGCAAATAGCAAGAAGGGTTTGAGCTGCCATACAATCTGAATGGGTAAGAAGTGTTTCATGATTCACATATTGCATGATTGCAGTAAGTTCTGAATCAAGGCCACAGTAATCTTGACTTAATAATTCAGCATAGTAACAGTTGCTACCTTCAACCTTTGATTCAGGAAAAGGAAGAGGAAGAATAGCGGGTGCTTGATTTGTCTTTACAGTGAGAGTTCATATTACGACATGGTGTGTAATTGGACTTTTTGCATTTGGATTCATAGCAATTAAAGTTCTTAGATTTCATTTTTTAACTCCTAACTTAAAAATAATCTTACTACAATATATTAGCAAGTCGTCCAATTGGACACTAATAAATATAAAAATATTAAAATTAACGAAAGAAGGCACAACATGTTAGCAGCATTTAGAAACAAGCTTTACAATACTTCGGAGATTGACCCAAATAAGAAGCTATTTACCAATAAGGCACTATGGGTACTACTCATACCAATTATGATTGAACAGCTTTTAAATTCTTTTATGGGAATGGCAGATACGATGATGGTAAGCTCTGTAAGTAGCGCAGCTATTTCGGCAGTATCTTTGGTAGATTCTATTAATACATTGGTTTTACAAATCTTTTCGGCTATGGCAGCAGGGGCTGTTATTGTATGTTCCCAGTGCCTGGGAAGAGGAAATGAAAAAAGGTGTAATAAAGCGGCAAGACAGGTTGTTTTAGCCATGCTAGTTATCTCCATGGCTTTAATGCTGATTGGTATATTTGCAAGAGGTCAGATTTTACATATTATCTTTGGAAATGTAGAAGCAGATGTAATGAACAATTCTATGGTTTACTTCTTAATTTCAGTTATTTCATATCCGTTTATGGCTTTATTTAATGCAGGTTCAGCCTTTTATAGAGCTAGTGGAAATTCTAAGTTTCCAATGAAGGTTTCAGTAATTTCTAATATCATGAATATCATAGGCAATGTCATCTTCATCTTTGGATTTAAGATGGGTGTAACAGGGGCAGCATTATCCACACTATTATCAAGAGCCTTTAATGCCCTTGTGATTTTTTATTTTTTACGAAAGCCAAAACAAACCATAGTAATTAATGATTATCTAAAAATTAGACCTGACTTTGCACTAATTGGTACGATTTTAGCCATAGGGGTGCCTTCAGGTATTGAAAATGGTATGTTTCAATTTGGTAAGTTAATGATTCAATCTACAGTTTCGCAGTTAGGTACAGTAGCTATTGCAGCTCAAGCTATGACTAATATTTTAGAAAATTTAAATGGCATTGCAGCTGTAAGTATAGGGATTGGTCTGATGACAGTTGTGGGCCAGTGCATAGGAGCTGGACGTAAAGAAGAAGCAAAATATTACATAGTGAAATTAACGGGATATGCAGAAGCATCAATCATTGTATCTTGTTTATTTGTATTACTGATTACAAAACCGGTTACAGCCTTAGCAAGAATGGAAATAGCAAGTGCAAAGATGTGTTTTGAAATGGTTATATTTATCACAATAACTAAGCCGATTTCATGGGCGTTATCTTTCATTCCAGCATATGGTATGCGTGCTGCGGGAGATGTGAAGTTTTCCATGATTGTATCCAGTTTAACAATGTGGCTTTGTCGTGTAGCGCTATGTATTTATCTATGTAAAGTGTGGGGCTTTGGACCAATTGCAGTATGGATTGGTATGTTTGCAGACTGGACTATAAGAGGCATAATATTTACGCTTAGATTTATAAGTGGTAAATGGGCAGAACATAGTATCATATAATGAAAGAGTACTTTTACAAATTTTATATGTAAAAGTACTTTTTTATTATAATATTTGGAATAACTGCAAAACCTATATAGAGAATATAATCTGTAAATAAAGTAGGGTGCGCAAGAACGAGATATAAATGGAAGCATTTGGTGAGTAGAAGGTATAGGGAATAATTGGAAAATTTTAAAGTTTATATTTAAATTTAAAATTAGAACATTAAATTTGGTATAGACAAAAGGCCTGCTTTCTATTAATATAATTAATACATTAATAAGCACATCGTATAACGTTGAAAATATGGTTCAACAGTTTCTACCAAATCACCATAAATGATTTGACTACGATAGATATGGCAGTACCAGCATAGGTATTTAAACTATTTCTATTGAGATACGGTGCAACTTATATGACGCAGGAAAATATTCTAAAGACATCAGAGACGACATAGGAGAACAGCACATGAAAAAGAAATTAACTAAAGTATTAGCAGCAACATTAGTAGCAGTAACAACCCTTACAGGATGTGGAACATCAGGCTCAGGAAATACTAATGGCGTAACATCTGACATTAAAGTTGGTATGGTAACAGATATGGGTTCAATTGATGATAGATCATTTAACCAATTAACATGGGAAGGAATCCAAAAAGCTGGTGAAGACTTTGGTATTAAATCTAAATATTTAAAGCCAACTGGTACAACAGAGCCAGAGCTTATGAAAGAGATCGGAAATCTTTATGATGGTGGATATAAATTCATCGTTGGGTCTGGATTTAAATTTGCAACACCAATGTATGAAGCACAAACAAAATATCCAGATGCTAAATTTGTAATTACAGACTCAACTATTTACTCAGAAGCAGGAGATGAGAATGTAGCAGATAATGCAGTTTCTATTTTATTCAATGAAGAGGAAGCTGGATTCCTTGTAGGTGTTGCAGCAGCAGTACAATTAAAAGAAGCAAACGCAGGTTTCATTGGTGGTATGGAAAGTGATGTTATTCAAAGATTTAACTGGGGATATCAACAAGGTATCGCATACGCTAATGAAAACTTAGGAACAAATATTACAGTAGAAGATAAAAACTTCATTTACCAAGGTACATTTACAGATGCAGCTGCAGGTCAACAAATTGCTGCTCAAATGTATGATAGAGGTGTAGATGTAATCTTTACAGCAGCTGGTGGTGTAGGTTCTGGTGTAATTAAAGAAGCTAGAGAAAGAGCAGCAGCTGGTGAAAAAGTATGGGTAATCGGTGTAGATGCTGACCAATATGCTGATGGTATTTATGCAGATAATAGCTCAGTAGTACTTACATCTGCTCTTAAAAATGTAGGCCTAGCAATTTATGATATAATTTCACTTGATGTAGAAGGAAAATTCCCAGGTGGACAAATCCTTCAATATGGTGTAACAAATAATGGAGTAGGGCTTCCAGCTGAAAATCCTAACTTAGGCGAAGAAGCAGTTAATGCAGTAAATACAGTATATGAAAAACTTCAAAATGGTGAAATCGAAATTTCAACAACAGGTGAAGGTTTAATTGCATAATAAATAGATTAAAGTGTCGCAAAGCTTTGCGGCACTTTTTTAATTTTATATGATATAAACATGTTTAAGTTTTAAGGAGAATAGTAAGTATAGTATAATTTAGAAACAGTATTTAATTAATAAGGTTAAATATTATATATGAAGAGGAGAAGATGAAAATGTGGTTAGTATATGCTTTTGGATCAGCACTTTTTGCAGGTATAACAGCTATTTTAGCTAAGCTGGGCATTAAAAATGTGGATTCTAATGTAGCAACAGCTATTAGAACAATTATTATATTGATTTTCTCATGGCTTATGGTATTGGTAGTAGGTTCTTGGCGAGCAATTGATGGGGTAAGTTCAAAGACTCTTGTTTTTCTAGTTTTATCAGGACTTGCCACAGGAGGTTCATGGCTTTGTTATTTTAAGGCATTACAGCTTGGGGATGTAAATAAGGTAACCCCTATTGATAAATCTAGTACAGTACTTACCATGTTGCTTGCTTTTATGATCTTAGGTGAAAGCATAAGTATTACAAAATTTTTAGGCCTTCTAGGTATTGGCGTTGGTACATATATGATGATTACTAAGAAGGAGGGGGTGCAAAAAACTGTAGAGGGAAAAGGTTGGTTATTTTATGCCCTCTTATCAGCTGTATTTGCCAGTTTAACATCCATACTTGGTAAGATTGGGATTAATGGCATTGAATCTAACCTAGGAACAGCTATACGTACCATAGTTGTATTAATCATGGCTTGGATAGTTGTATTTGTAACTAAGAAACAAGGCGAAATAAAAATGATTGATAGGAGAAGTTGGCGATTTATTTGCCTATCAGGTATTACCACCGGACTTTCATGGTTATGCTATTATAAAGCATTACAAGATGGAGAAGCCGGGATTGTGGTACCAATTGATAAATTAAGTATTGTAGTCACTATTGCTTTTTCATATTTTGTTTTAAAAGAAAAATTAACTAAGAAGGCATTTATAGGTTTAGTGGCAATTATAGCAGGTACTTTAATTTTACTTATA
>CALGWE010000081.1:0-20237 GCA_937935915.1 uncultured Clostridia bacterium | reverse complement strand
TAATTCATCATTCATCATTCATCATTCATAATTCATCATTATCTAAGGGGGTTTTTAGATGATTAACTACATATGGTTTATTATGATTTTCTTTGGTTTATTGGTGGGGGTTTTGTCTGGAAATGGTGAAAATATGTCTAATGATATTATTTCATCCATAGAAAGTACAGTAACATTTGTGGTAGGACTTACAGGTCTAATGTGTTTTTGGTGTGGAGTAATGAAGGTAGCAGAAAAAAGTGGATTTACTGAAAAGTTAGCGAAAATAATGAAGCCTGTATTAAAATTGATATTTAAAGATGCTGCTAAAGATGAAAAAGCTTTAGGAGCTATAGTAATGAATATAACAGCAAATATGATGGGTCTTGGAAATGCAGCAACACCTTTTGGTATAAAGGCTATGGAAGAAATGCAACGTCTAAATAAGGATAAGGAAAAGGCATCTAATGATATGTGTTTATTTTTAGTATTAAATGCAGCTTGCATACAACTTGTGCCATCTACTGTTATTTCAATTAGAGCTACGGCAAATTCCAGCAATCCAGGAGTGATTATAATTCCTGCAATAATTTCAACGGCAATTGCTTCTATATGTGGAGTAATTTGCTGTAAGGTTCTTCAAAAGTACTTTTAATTTGGAGGTAAAATGTTTAATTATATAACCAAAAGTATTATACCTATAATAGTATTTATAATAATAACTTATGGAATGATAAAAGGTAGAAAAGTATACGAATGGTTTGTTGAGGGTGCTAAAGAAGGATTAAAGGTCTGTGCCAATATATTTCCATATTTATTAGCGATGATAGTGGCAGTGAATATATTTAGAAGTGCTAAATTATTAGATCTTGTTAATAATTTTATATCGCCTGTAGCAAGTATTATAGGATTACCTAAAGAAGTTGTTCCTTTAGTATTAATAAAGCCCTTATCTGGTAGTGGTGCCATGGGAATCTTTACAGATATATTAAATAATTATGGTGCTGATAGCTTTATTGGACTTGTAGCATCTGTAATAATGGGAACAACAGAAACAATTTTTTATACTGTAACAGTATATTTTGGTGCTATAAAAATAAAAAAAGTACGTCATACTGTATGGGCAGCTGTTATGGCAGATATGGTAGCAATAATTATGGCAATTTTGATGGTAAAGCTATTAATATATTGAGTTTCCAAAATATGTAGAAATATTATAGCCTTTGTATTTTTATTTAGTTATAATAAAAATAAATAATTTCAAAAGAGGAGGATAAATATGAAAGGACAATTTTATAAAGAAAAAAGACACAAGCTATTAGAAAAAGTTAAGGATAATTCAGTTGTAGTTTTATTTGCAGGGAATGCACCAAAGAAAACTGCCGATGAAGCTTATCCATTTACACCAAATAGAAATTTTTATTATTTAACTGGTGTTGAAGAACCAGATCATATTTTATTAATGAGTAAGATAAATGGTGAAGAAAAGAGTATCTTATTCATCAAAGATATAGATTTAGAACTAGAAAAATGGATAGGAAAAAGCTTAAGAGAAAATGAAGCCTTAGAAATTGCTGGCGTTGATGAAGTTATGTTTAAGAGTGCCTTTGAAGGTTATATTCATAGAGTAATTTCAATTAGAGAAGATTTTAATTTATATTTAGATTTAGAAAGAGATGAATTTAAATCTGTAGATAGTATTTCTCAAACATTTGCCAAAGAAATAATAAGTAAATATCCTCAAGTTTCAGTGAGAAACATATATGCATCTATAGCAGCTTTAAGACTTATTAAAAGTGATGAGGAAATAGAAAATATGAAAGAAGCTATAAAGATCACTATAGCTGGTGTTGAAACATTAATGAAAAATGCAAAAGCTGGAATGAAAGAATATGAATTAGAAGCATATTTTGATTTTAATTGTAAGAGCAAAGGTGTTAAGGATTTAGCTTTTAATACTATTGCTGCTGCAGGAAAAAATGCTACAGTTCTTCACTATGTTGATAATAATTCTGAAATGAAAGATGGAGACTTAATTCTTTTTGATTTAGGTGCACAATATAAATATTATAATGCTGATATTTCTAGAACTTTCCCGGTAAGTGGTAAATTTACGGAAAGACAAAAAGAAGTTTACAATGCAGTATTGAAGGTTAATGAAGAAATAATAAATACAATTAAGCCAGGTATAACAACTGCTGAGCTAAATGCTAAGGCAAATGATTTATTAGGAGAGGCTTGTGTAAGCTTAGGATTATTAGAAGATAAGAAAGATTTTAGAAAGTATTATTTCCATAGTATAGGTCATAGTTTAGGTTTAGATACTCATGATGTAATAATAGATAGAAACTTTACTTTTGAACCTGGTATTGTTTATACAGTGGAACCAGGTCTTTATATACCAGAAGAATCAATTGGTATAAGAATAGAAGATGATATTCTTGTTACTGAAGATGGAGCTATTAATTTAACAAAAGATATGATTAAAACTGTAGAAGAAATAGAAGATTTCATGGAAAAAAATAGAATAAATTAATGAAATTTAAGAAATTCTATTGCATAATAAAAAAATGCTTGTATAATAGAAATTGTAAAAAATGAATAACGTAAGGGTAGAGGCGCAATAATTATCAGTATTACTAATGAGGTAAGCACTATGATTTAGTAAGAAAGGAATTGTTGCCGAAGCATACAACTGATGCTTTAAGGTTGTATAGCTGGGGATGTATAAAATATATGCATCACTGTCACAAATTACATTTGTGTTGAGCTATCATTTGAGGATTTTTATACTTGTATTATTTATGATTATTACAAGCCTTGAGTGTTAACTCAAGGCTTTTTTTAGTTTTAAGATAGGTACCCTTAAGTATATTCATGTAAATATTTAAGGAGGAACAATGTATGAAAAGAAATTTTAAAAGAATCTTTGGCTTAACTATGATGATATTCATGTTATCAACAACATTTGTTTTTGCAGCAGAAGTTGAGCCGGCAGTAAGTAATGCAGATAGATTTGGACTATTTACATTAATACCGCCAATAGTTGCTATAGTATTAGCATTTATAACTAAAAATGTTGTCATTTCATTATTTATAGGAGTTTTATCAGGCGGATTTATTTTGAATCTAACAGGATTTAATGTATTTGGAGCTTTAACACAAGCATTTTTAGATTTTATTGATAGAGCATTAAATTCATTAGCTGATCCATGGAATGCAGGAATTATCATGCAGGTTCTTGTAATTGGAGGAGTTATTAATTTAGTTGCTAAAATGGGTGGAGCAAAAGCTATTGCAGAAGCTTTAGCAAAGAAAGCAAAAACAGCAAAAAGCACACAGCTTATAACTTGGTTTTTAGGAATATGTGTATTCTTTGATGATTATGCAAATTCATTGATTGTTGGTCCAATAATGAGACCAGTGGCAGATAAGATGAAAATATCAAGAGAAAGATTAGCATTTATCATTGATGCAACAGCAGCACCAATAGCTGGGCTTGCTATAATATCAACTTGGATTGGTTTAGAAGTAAGCTTAATTTCAGAAGGATTTGAAACAATAGGTGTTGAAGCTAGTGGATTTGGAGTATTCCTTCAAACAATACCTTATAGATTCTATAACATATTAATACTTGCATTCATTGTAATTACAACAATAACTTTAAGAGAATTTGGTCCAATGAGAAAAGCTGAAATAGCAGCAAGAAAATCAAAGGATTTAGCTGGTGAAGAGGTTGTGGCAACTTCTTCTCATATGGATGAGTTAGAACCAAAAGAAGGTGTAAAGCTAAGCATTTGGAATGCAATTGTACCAATAGGGGCATTAATTATTTCATCTGTAGTTGCTTTTTACTATAGTGGATATTCAACAATAATGGCTGGTGACGATACAGCTATCCAAGCAATAATAACAAATTCACCATTATCTTTTAAAGCAATATTAGAAACTTTTGCAGCATCAGATGCATCAGTTGCATTATTCCAATCAGCATTATTTGCTTCAATAGTTGCAATAATTATGTCAGTATGTAAGAAAATATTTACTATAAGTGAAGCCATTGAAGCATGGGTTGATGGTATGAAGGGGCTTATAATTACAGGAGTTATCCTTATATTAGCTTGGTCATTAGGATCTGTAATAAAGGAATTAGGAACTGCACAGTATTTAGTAGAAGCATTGAATGGAGCTATACCTGCATTTTTATTACCAAGTTTAATATTTGTACTTGGAGCAGTGATTTCATTCTCAACAGGAACAGCTTATGGAACAATGAGTATCCTAATGCCGTTAGCAATTCCATTAGCATATAAAATTAATCCAGAAATGTCATTTGTAATTGTAAGTACAAGTGCAGTATTAACAGGGGCAATCTTTGGGGATCATTGTTCTCCAATATCAGACACAACAATACTTTCTTCAATGGGAGCTGGATGCAATCATATAGATCATGTTAAGACACAAATGTGGTATGCATTATTTGTAGCTGCAATAACTATACTATTTGGCTATATTCCTGCAGGATTTGGACTTCCAATATATATAGTATTACCAATGTCTTTTGTAGCATTATTTATAGGAATAATGATATTTGGTAAGAAAGTAGAAGAAGCTTAAGCAATAAGCATAATAAATAAAAGAGGGCGTTAAATATAGGGGCAAAGAAAAAAGACTTCCAACAGAATTATTAGGGGCAATTCTGTTGGAAGTCTTTTTTTAATGATGAACTTAGATAATTATGAATGATGAGTGATGAATGATGAATTAAGGAATAAACTCAGGGAGTTTAGAAAAAATTAATTTTCAGAAATTCTGTAAGAATTTCACCCTTAATTCATAATTCATAATTCTAAATTCATCATTAAATAGTAAAACTCAGTTCTACTATTTATGTGGTGGAGGAGTAATAAGTGTATTTACTAATATAGAGATTATTATTCCAAGGATTGTCTCACAAGATCTATTTAATGCATAATATAATGGATCAGAGTAAGCATGAGCAGTAGTTACTCCAAGAAATGATATGCATGTTATATTAATTGCACCAGGTCTTTTAACTTTATTACATATTGATATCATAATAATTATTCCGAAGCCAATTAACATATAGATTAGCAATTTGGAGACATATGTATTTGCAATATGATTTTCTAAAAATCTAAATATGAATAAGAATAACAACCCAGAAAATGCTCCAATTATAGTTCCACCGCCACGATTTATGCCTGTATCAACAGAATTTGTAACGGTATCACCTAAACAAATAACTGCTGTAAGGCAAGCAAAAAATGGTTCATTAGGAATTAAAAGTAGACATAGAAAAACAGCAAGTCCTGATTTGAAAGTTCTAAGGCCTACTTTAGGTAATTTAAAGTAATTCATTGTATGCATCCTCTCCTGTTAATATTATAACAAATAAAAAACAAAAATATAGAGGTTCAAGTATATAAAATTTGACAGTTTTTTTATTTTATAATATCATAAAATTGATAAATGCATAGAAGAGAAGAGTAGTATAATTGATTGCTAAAGAGAGCTGGAGATGGTGGAAACCAGTGCATTGAAATTATATGAAGATGGCCTCGGAGCAGATCATCTGAAAATTTAAGTAAGATGATACGGGTGCAACCGTTATATTGCAAAGTGAAGATATTCACTTAATGAGAAATTTATTGTGAAATAAGTTTAAAATAGAGTGGTAACGCGTATATAACGTCTCTATATGGGCAAAACAGCTTATATAGAGGCTTTTTTTATATAATTATTTTAGGAGGAATAGATATGTGTAAAAAACCTTACTATATAACTACACCAATTTATTATCCATCAACTAAGCTACATATTGGTAATACATATACAACTGTAGCAGCTGATGCGATAGCAAGATATAAGAGATTAACAGGATATGATGTAATGTTCTTAACAGGAACAGATGAACATGGTCAAAAAATTGAAAGACGTGCAGCTGAAGAAGGTGTTACACCACAAGCATTCGTAGATAATATCGTAGATTGGATTAAAGATTTATGGAAAACTATGGATATTAGCTATGATAAATTCATCCGTACAACAGATGCTAATCATAAAGAAACAGTACAAAAAATCTTTAAAAAACTTTATGATCAAGGCGATATTTACAAAAGTGAATATGAAGGTCTTTACTGTACACCATGTGAAAGTTTCTTCACAGAACACCAATTAGTAGATGGTAAATGTCCAGACTGTGGTAGACCAGTAGAAAAAGTAAAAGAGGAATCTTACTTCTTCAAACTTTCTAAATATCAAGATCGTCTTATTGAGTACATTGAATCTCACCCAGATTTCATTCAGCCTCAAACAAGACAAAATGAAATGATTAACAATTTCTTAAAACCAGGACTTGAAGATCTTTGTGTATCTCGTACATCATTTAAATGGGGTATTCCAGTAGAATTTGACCCAGGACACGTTGTATATGTATGGCTTGATGCGTTATCAAATTACATTTCTGCACTGGGTTACTTACAAGAAGATGATGCAAACTTCAAGAAATTCTGGCCAGCAGATGTACATTTAGTAGGAAAAGAAATTATTCGTTTCCATACTATTATTTGGCCAGCAATGCTTATGGCTATGGATTTACCACTTCCAAAACAAGTATTCGGTCATGGATGGCTTGTAATTAATGGTGGTAAAATGAGTAAATCTCAAGGAACAGTAGTTGATCCAAGTGTACTTGTAGGACGTTATGGTAGCGATGCTATCCGTTACTTCTTACTTCGTGAAATTGCATTTGGTCAAGATGGTAACTTCTCAAATGAAGCACTTATCTCAAGAATTAACTCTGACCTTGCAAATGACCTTGGTAACTTAACATCTAGAACAGTTGCTATGATTGAAAAATACTTTGGTACCCTTCCAGAAGAACAAGAAGGCAATGAATTTGATGCTGATGTTCAAAACGTTGTTAAAGAACAAATTGCTAAAATGGAAGCTAATATGGAAAAATTATTCTTCAATAATGCCCTTGAAGATATCTGGGTAATCATCAGAAGAATGAACAAATACATTGATGAAACAATGCCATGGGTACTTGCTAAAGATGAAGCTAACAAAGCTAAACTTGCTGGTGTACTTTATACATTATCAGAAGTAATCCGTATTGTAAGTATTATGATCGAACCATTTATGCCACAAACACCAGAAAAAATCTGGGCACAATTTGGTATTACAAGAGGTGAACTTACTGCTTGGGATACAATCCACACATTTGGTACACTTCCAAAAGCTGTAGCAGCTAAAAAAGGTGAAAACATGTTCCCACGTATCGATAAAGAAAAAGAACTTGAAATCTTAGAAGCTCATGCGCCAACTATTGAGAAGAAAGAAGAACCAAAAGCTGAAGCTAAAAAAGCAGACAAAAAAGCTGCTAAAGAAGAAAAATCAGAAGAAGTATCTGAAATCACAATTGATGACTTTGCTAAAGTTGAACTTAAAATTGGTGAAGTAATTGAATGTGAGAAAGTACCAAAAGCTGATAAACTTTTAGTTTCTAAAATTAAAATCGGTGATGAAGTAAGACAAATCGTATCTGGTATTGCAGCATACTACACACCAGAAGAATTCGTTGGTAAAAAAGTAGTTGTTGTAACAAATCTTAAACCAGTTAAACTTCGTGGTATTTTATCTGAAGGTATGGTACTTTGTGCATCTGATGACAATGGAAACTTAGTGGCAGTAGGACCACTTGGTGAAATGGTAAGCGGTGCAACTGTACGTTAATTGAAATTTAGTAAAAACTGTAAGACTCTAATTAGGAATAACTGTTAATGTCCTAAAAGTATTGACATTTATAATAACCTATACCATAATGTTAAATGGTTAAATTAGAACAAAATAACATTAATATATGAAACAGCAGATGGGCGGCTAGACTACCCATTAGCTGTTTCTTTTTTTGTTGTGGTTTTTGCCATAATATGGAATGACAGATTTTTAATGGAGGAAAGGATATGAAGAAGGTTTTTAAAGACAAAGCATTTTTAAGTACATTGCTTATGCTGGCGATTCCTATTACTCTTCAAAGTTTCATTACGTCGTCACTTAACTTAGTGGATACAATGATGGTAGGTAAATTAGGAGAGACAGCAATTTCAGCAGTAGGACTTGCAAATCAATATATGTTTGTATTTACATTGTGTCTTATGGGAATTAATGCAGGTGCAAGTGTATTTATGTCTCAATTTTGGGGCAGTCGTGATTTAAAAGGGATAAAAACATTTTTAGGAATAGATTTAGTAGTAGGGCTTGGTGCTTCAGCGTTATTTGGTGGAGTAGCATTCTTTGTGCCACATGTTGTAATGGGGATTTTAACAAGTGATCCAGAAGTAATCGCAATTGGTGTAAACTATCTTAAAATAGTAGCTGTGAGCTGTTTATTTATGGGTGTTACACAAGCCTTTTCATCAGCGCTTAGAAGTACAGAGCAAACTAAAGCACCAATGTTTGCAAGCCTCATTGGTGTAGGCGTAAATATTATTTTAAACTGGGTATTAATCTTTGGAAAATTTGGTGCGCCTCAAATGGGTGTCAATGGTGCAGCGTTAGCAACAATGATTGCACGTTTAATAGAAGTAGTTTTCATTGTAAGTGTTGTTTATTGTAGCAAAAATAAAGTGGCATCTAAGCTTAATGAGCTTATGAACTTTAATATAGGTACAATCAAAACTTACTTTAAGACATCGTGGTCTGTTATTGTCAATGAACTTATTTTCTCAGTAGGTTCAGCCGCTTATGCTGCTGCATATGCTAAAATTAGTACAGATGCTTCTGCCACAATGCAGATTTCAACTACCATCATTAATATGTTCTTTATTTTCTTAACGGGAATAGGCTTTGCAGCGGCTATTATGATTGGTAATAAAATTGGTGCAGGAGAAGAAGATGTAGCACATCAATATGCTTCTCATGTTGGTAAATTAACACCTTTTATTGGAATTGCATTAGGAATTGCAATGTGGATTTCGGCACCTAGTGTTGTTAGTTTATTTAATATTAAGCCAGAAACATATGTAGCAGCTGTTAAAGTGTTACGTGTTATGGCAATCTTTATGCCACTTAGAACATTTAATGCCATTATGATTATTGGTGTATTTAGAGGTGGTGGAGATACTACTTATTCTATGATTGTGCAGGCAGGTACAATTTGGTTTTATTCAGTGCCATTAGCCTTCATTGGTGTTACAGTGTTTAAATTACCAGTACATATTGTGTTCTTTTTAGTATGTACTGAAGAAATTATTAAAATACCGTTTGAAGTGGTGCGTCTTAAATCAGGCAAATGGCTTAAAAATCTCATTGCCTAATGAAATAGATCATTAATATCCCCCATAAGCTTTCGTGTAAATTCATATGAAAGCTTATGGGGGATAATTTTTTAATTTCTTGTTTTTTACAAAAAAGAGTATTATTGCTAAATCCACATGCCGATACTATAATAAGGTGTACATAAAAAATGGACTAACAAACAACATTTATATTTAAATAATTTAAGGGAGAAGCTATGTTTACAATTTTAATTTGTGAAGATGAAAAAGCACAGCGAGAACAGCTTAAAAGCTATTTACGACCTATATTGGAAGAATTAGATGTCCCCTATGAACTTATTGAATATGAGTCAGGAGAACAGTTAATTAATAATTATGTTTCTAAAGCGCAGCTCATTTTTTTAGATATACAAATGAGTGAACTAACAGGTATGGAAACAGCTAGGAGAATAAGAGAGCAAGATAAGAATGTGGACATTATTTTTGTATCGGGCCTAACAACATATTTACAAGAAGGTTATGAGGTGGCTGCTAAGCGTTATCTTATAAAGCCAATTACAGAAACAGAGTTTAGAAGACAAGTAATGCCTTGTATTCAAGAAATTTTAAAGAAAAATGAAGAATATATATGGATTAAAAGTCAGTATTCTTCATATAAAATTTTAGCTAGTGATATCTTATATGCAGAGACCTATGGTAGAAAGATTAATATTTATACAAAGCAAAGAGTATATGATACCCATATAAGTTTAGGAGAACTTGAGAAGAAATTAGATAAAGAAGTATTCTTTAGATGTCATAGAGGATATTTAGTTAACTTACAGCAAGTTGAATATGTTGAAAAAGAATTTTTATGCATTGCTGATCAGGAGATACCAATTAGCAGGTTTAAAGCAAAAGCATTTAAAAAAGCATTAGCTTATGTAATTGGAGAATAGGAATGCTGAATGAGAATTATTTAATTTGGTTAGATTGGATGGACGCTATAATTTTAGCAGCAGGTAGAACATATGCCTTTTTAGTGCTAGCTAAAATGTTAGGTGAAATAAAAATTAATAAAACCTTATATAGATTGGCAGGTTGTATTTTAACTATTACATCTGCTTTTAGTATATTAAGTGATAAAAGTATAGAGTTATTGTTCCTTTTAGGAATGATTGATAATTGGATTATACTTAAGGTAGTGTATAGGTCTTCTGTTTTACAAAGATGGATTATAGCAGTAGCTTATGTTGCTTCTGTAGTAGTTGCAGAATCCATTGTGTATGGTTTTATATATACTGTCTATTATATCGAAATAGTCCCAAATGCCCTTATGCTGAGAATGCTACAAACTATAGGGATGTGTATGGTTAATGGAATATTAGGCGTAGAAGCACATGTATATAAAGATCTGAATCAGTGTATTAGACATGATAAATGGGATGAATCAATGATTCTTTTACCAATTGCTATGAATTCTTTAGTACTCCTTAGCATATTTTCGTATGTTAGAAGCTATTGGATAGAAGGAGGCAGATTTTCATGGGGAATATTAGTAATGTCGGCTGGCATGTTAGTAACTAATATTACTATTGTTTTAAGCGCAAGGAGGTTATCAAAATCCTATGAAATAGAAATGGAGCAAAGAGAGGCTCAAAAGCGCAGTGAGGCAGAATATAAATATTATTCCCATTTAGAAGCGGAGCAGGAGCGTATTCGTTTGCTTTATCATGATATTAATAATCATATATCATGCATTAAAGAAGTTGCCAAAGGACAAAGTGAAATTACAAAATATATTAATGCATTAGAAAAAGAAGTAACAATTACTACAGAAATTTATAAGACAGGTTGTTCAGTGGTAGACGCAATTTTGAGACAAAAGAGTATTGATTGTGATAAAGAGCGAATTCAGTTAAGAGTTAATTTAGATTTAAGGCCATGTAGCTTTGTATCAGATAAAGATTTATGTAGTATATTTGCAAATGCTATTGATAATGCCATAGAGTCTTGCCAGAAGATTAAGGATGAACATATAAAAAGATATATTTATATGGAAAGTCAGGTTACTCAAGGGTTTTTAATAATTAAGGTTAAAAATTCCAAAGAACATAATAATGAATGGGTAAATAACCAGCTTATAACCCAAAAAAAAGATAAAAAATTACATGGGTTAGGACTTAAAAATATTAAAAGAGCATTAGAAAACTATAATGGTGAATATCTTATAAAAGAAGATGAAAATGAATTTTATCTTAAGTTAGTTATTCCTATAAAAGTAAAAAAATGTAATTAAAACAATAAAAATGTCTATTTAAACAAAAATTATATACATAAGTAACTTAAAATGTTAAATTAAATTCAGGAGATAGATATTGAGGCAACAAATTGGGGAGACTTCTTAAATGTTTGTACTATTAAAAGTCAAAGTATATGTTGTAGGCAGAAAAAGCAACCATTGATGCAGCAGTGGTTGTTTTTTTGTTTCTTATGGAGAGAGTAAAGATAAGAAAATAGATATTGAGGCGCAGTGGGAAAGAGGTATTAGAAATAATATCTCTTTTTTTATTTTGATAAAAAATTATAGTTATTGATAAATAAAATAACATTAATGGAGAATAAAATGCATAAAAATTACCATTTAAACAATAAAAATGTATTTTTAGACAATAAGTGTAGCATAGCGTACTAGGTGGTGTTAGAATATGTTCAGGAAATAGATATTGAGGCAACAAATTATGGGGCGATACTTAGTAATGGAGATGCTAAGTATTAAAAAGACAGTCATTCGGTGCAGATAACGAATGGCTGTTTTTTTTATGTCATAAAACTTGAATAAATAAGTGACATGTGTCATAGTAAAAGATGAAACATAAGTAATTAAAGGCATAATACGTCAATAGACAAATATTGGTGACTAATTTATAATGAGTAAATATATGTTGTAATAACTATGGAGGTAGCACGTGGAATACATTGATTTAACACTTCAAGTAAAGAAGACAAATCGTATTTATAAAATGGCAGAGGCTCAACTTAAGAAAGATATTGTTATGGGACATGTTGGTACACACTTTGATTTATATGGAGATATACAAGTACCATTAGAATACATGCAAACAAGAGGGGTGTTGTTTGATGTAAGTCATGTTCAGGATAGAGAAATTACTTGTGATGATATTGACTTAGATTATGTAAAACCAGGAGACTTTGTATTAATTCGTACAGGTGCAATTGAAAGACACCCTTATGGTAGTGGCCTGTATTTTAGCGATAGCCCAAGCTTATCATGGGAGCTTATTCAAGAACTTGCTATGGAGGGCATTAAATTCGTAGGAATTGATGCACCAGACCTTAGAAAAGGAAAAGAACACGCAGAAGCAGATAAAATCTTTTTAAGCCGTGGGACTTTTGTTGTAGAAAATCTTACGAATCTAGATAAAATTAGACCTGAGGAAGTGTGCAAGATACTTACAATGTGGCATGAAGATCCAGAAGCTACAGGTATGAAGTGCAGAGTAGTTGCTGTGCAGCCAACTGAAAATGATCAAATATAATTAAAGAAGAAAGTCCTTGATTTAAGGGCTTTTTTTGCATAATTTAAAGACAAGCTTGCTATAATTTAATAAAGTAGGAGTAATCACCCAGAAAAGGAGAATGGAAATGAGTAGTAGGAGTGGAAAGAACTATACTTTAACCATGAGGGATTTAGGGCTCATAATATGTATTATGATCATATATGGTATCATCTCTTTTATTAATTTAGGAAGTTTTAAAAGCCCCCAAACCTTTTGGGATGTGAGGCAGCAGGGAAGTAGGGCAATTATTGATTTAAATCAAGAAGTAAGTATAAGTAAGATTAGGCATTTTAATGGTGCTAGCACAGGGAATTATACATTATTATTATCAAACGATGGTGAGAACTTTCAAGAAGTAGCAACTTTAGAGGAACCTCAAGTTTTTACTTGGTCTGAAACAGATTTGCCATATATGTTTAGATACTTAGCAATCGATGCACAAGATGAAGGCAGTCTAGGAGAGATTGTTTTATATGATGTAGATGGAAATATTGTGCCCACTGTAGCAGTTAATGAAGCGGCACAAATACTCACTGATGAGATAGCCACTAATCCCAAAGAAATTAGCTATTTAAATAGTACTTATTTTGATGAGATTTATCATGCAAGAACAGCTTACGAATATGTTCATGGTATGGATATCTATGAATGGACACATCCACCATTAGGTAAGCTTATCATGGCTATTCCTATTAAATTATGGGGAATGAATACATTAAGCTATAGATTAATGGGAAACATTGCTGGAATACTTATGTTAGCAGTTATATATATATTTGCTAAGAGACTTTTTGGAAGAACAAGCTATGCTTTTTTAGCGGCTTTATTATTAGCTGTAGATGGTATGCATTTTGTGCAAACACGTATTGCTACAGTAGATAGTTTCCTTGTACTATTTGTGCTATTATCATTACTATTCATGTATCAGTATTTACAATGTGGTAATAAAGAAGGACTTACTAAGAAACTTGTTAATTTATGTTTTTCAGGTATGTTTTTAGGCGCTGCTATGGCAACTAAATGGACTGGTATGTATATGGCACTAGGACTTGCAGTTATTTTCTTTGTCAATTTATATAATAGATTGAAGTCAGTAAGTTATTATAATCAGTTTAGAGAGCAAGTACCTGCAATCATAGGAAGTTGTATAGGCTTTTTTGTTGTGATTCCTATAGCTATTTATTTAGCAAGTTATATCCCATTTTTCTTAAGACCAGAAAATACAAGTATAAAGGATTTAATTGCACTACAAGTTAGAATGTATCGTTATCATTCTGAATTAGTAGCTACACATCCATTCACTTCACCATGGTACTTATGGCCTTTAGATATTAAGCCAGTTTGGTATTATCAAGGCAATGTAAAAGAAGGTTTTATTGCAAGTATAGTTGCCTTTGGAAATCCAATAATTTGGTGGAGTGGTATATTAGGTATGCTTTATGGCTTAAAAGAAACGATTGTGGAAAAAGACAAGCGTTATGCATTCATTACAGTAGCTATTTTAGCAGCTTATTTACCTTATGTATTAGTACCACGTATTATGTTTTTATATCATTACTTCCCAGTAGTACCTTTGATGATTCTAACTTTGGTAGGTCTATTAGGTGTATTAGAAGAAAAGGTTAAGAAATTTAGTGTGATCAAATGGTTTAGTGGTATAGCCATTGTAACCTTTGCATTTTTCTATCCTATTTATGCAGGCGTTACAATTCCGAGATGGTATGCGACGCTGACACAATGGATTCCAGGATGGTGGCATTTCTTTAACTAAAAAATAGTACATGATATATGAAAAATAGGAACCAAAACATAAAATGAATAATAAAATATATTAACTAGGATAGTAATTTCACCCCCTTATTTTCAAAATGAAGAATGCTTAAATAAAAAGAGGTGAGAAAATGAAAAATAATAAGATAACCTTACTTATTGACCAAGACGATGTACTAGCAGAATATATGGGCGCAGTTACCGAGGCCTATAATGAAAAGTATCATACAGACATCAAGGTAGAGCAGTGTATTAGTTGGGATCTATATACAGTGTTTGGTCAAGAAATAGAAACAGTAATGCATGAACCTGACTTATTTAGAAACTTGAAACCGGCTCCGTATGCATTAGAAGTTTTTGAGAGACTATATCATAGTGGTTTATTTGAAATATACATTGTAACAGCTGCAAATCCAAGAACTGTAGAAGCTAAGTATGAGTGGATTGAAAAATATCTACCATTTTTCCCTAAGCGTAATATCATTGTTACAAGTAGTAAATTTATGATTAAAGGTGATTACTTATTGGATGATGGTATGCATAACATAGAGGACTTTGCTAGCGCAGGTGGAAGAGTTGTAGTGTTTGATAGACCCCATAATACAAGTAAATCACATAGCTATCCTAGGGTATCTAATTGGCTAGAATTTGAAGAATATATACTTGCTGAGTGTGGCGTGAAAGAAAAAATGGCATAAAAAAAGGACTGTCTGAAATATTTCGGATGGTCCTTTTTGTACATATTTAAAATAGATACTTTAAAAATAAAGTGATTTATTTGAATAGTTTGATATAATAAAATGTAATAGGATATTGCAATAAGAAAAGGTAAGTGATGTAATAGTATAGAAGATGGATTTAAGGGAGGAGAATCATGCTACAAGATATACTAAATCTATATTATATAAGTGTAGTAAGTGCCATATGCTTAATGATGTTAGATGATATGATGACTAAGAAGAAGGATATGGATCCCTTTGAACTAATGAATAGTATGAATGAAATGCTTGATAGTATAGAGGATGAAAAGATGAAACGGGTTATAGCAACATTCTTAGATAGAGCTGTAGAAAATAAGGCTGTATGCTACGCATTTTTATTTTTACTATGTGCACTACCGATTCTTAATATATTTGTTATTATTATGTTGATTAGAAGTATAATAAGTAATCACAAGGAAGGGCAATAAAGGCCCTTTTTTTGTTGTAATTTGACCTAGAAAAGTAACACAAATGAAATGTTTTATCTGATATAATTGGAATAAGTACAAGTGTGTACAAAAATGAAAACTAATACAATATGGAATAAATAGGAGGAAAGCCATGAGAAGTATACAAAAAGTTATGGTGATAGGTGGGATTATAACAGCTTTGACCTTTAATACAGTAGAGGCAATGGCAGCAACCTATTCAGCAATATATTTAACAAATGATGCAGAAGTTAAGGTAGTAACAGGTGGGATACCTACTATAGAAAAAGAAGGGGTATTAGCGCCTATTACAATTAGTGAAAGATATGGAAATACACTAACTACAAGTAAATCAGAAACTGATCGTACGATTACACTTTCTTTAAAGGGAACAAGATATAGATTTGCAACTGAAAAACCAAAAGTTACATATACTGGTGGATTTAGAAATATGGATGATGTAGATATAAGCTATGAAAAAATAAATGGGAAAGAAGATCCTCAAGTTTTAAAAATTATACTACCTTATGATAAAGGTGGAAAGAATGCAGGAGGACTTCAAATTACTAATTTAAAAGTAGTTGCTGATTCTGTAAAAGAAGGTAAGTTAGAATTACAAATTAGTGGGGCATTAAATGAAATAACTGATATTGTTGTGGCTGAAGTAAAAGCTTATGGTGCAAAATTAGAGGCAGTAGGTACTACTTTGAAAAATGTCATTGCTGGTGATACAAATAGGTTTAGCTTTAGTCTAACAGAAGGTATGCCAGATAGCTTAATACCTGGACGTAGCATCGAATTTACTTTAAGTAAGGGATATTTTTATACAGAGAATAATGAGGTTTGTATTGGGTCTATATTATTAAATGGTAGAGATATTAGTAATAAAGTTGAGATAAGCAATATTGAAGATGAAGAAGGAAAAGTTACAGGTTTTGAATTTGTGGTGCCCCCATTAGATACGACTCAAAGTAATACGATTACCTTTAAAAATGTATTGTTATATGCTGATGTAACACAAAAAGGTGAAGTGGTCCTTAATATGGAGGGGAGAGGTGTAGATAAAGGAGATCGCTTAGTCATTGGAGAAATTGAAGCGCCTGTCACAACTAAAGTAAAGGTCTTTAATGCTAAAGTAGGTGTTAAAGGGCAAGTTGGTGGACATATAGCAATTAGTGAAACAAGTAAAGGAATGTTTGAAAAAGGTTATATTACCTTAGAAATAGAAGAGCAAGATGGCATTACTTTTAGAAGTGAACCAGACGTAGAGGTTACAGAAGGAAATTTAAAGGTAAGTGTGGTAGGTTGGGATAAACAAAATCCTAATTTATTTAAATTACGTGTTACACAAAAATCTACAGAGGCTTCTACTATTGAAATTAGTAATTTTAAAGTAAATGTAAGTGAGATTGTACCAGATGGTACCTATGGCTTAAAAATAGGTGGTAGTGCTATTTCACCAGAAGGAGAAGGCACATTAGAATTTGCAAACTTCCTAACAACCAAATATGAAGCGGCACCAGATTGCCCAGCTAACGGTAATATAAGTCACAACAATGGAAATAACAATAGTAAAAAGACAATTACTAAATTTACATTAGGAAGTTCAACTTACACTATTAATGAAGAAACTCGCACTATGGATGGTATGCCATATGTAGAAAATGGACGTACAATGGTACCACTTCGTTATGCAGTAGCTGCAGCAGGGGTGAATCCGGATGATGTAGAGTTTTCTAATGGCGTTATTACAATACCAGCAAGTAAGCTGATTAAAATGACATTAGGAAGTAGCACAGTGACAGCTGATGGGAAAGAAAGTACAATGGTTACAGCTGCTAAATCAGTAAACGGGAGAACTTATGTGCCTATTTCTGAAATAGCTAAAATATTAGATTTAACAGTAGGCTGGGATAAAGAAACAAAGACAGCTACTTTTGAATACTAGATAATAAGGAGATAAAAAAATGTATTTTGATTCACATGCACATTATGATGACGAAAGATTTGAAGAAGATCGTTATGAACTCATTGAACGTATTCATGCAGAAGGCGTAGATTATATTGTTAATGCAGCAGCAGATATACCATCTTGTTATACAAGCTTAGCATTAGCACATAAATATCCTTTTGT
Organism: uncultured Clostridia bacterium; assembly: GCA_937935915.1. GTDB lineage: Bacteria > Bacillota > Clostridia > Lachnospirales > Cellulosilyticaceae > Cellulosilyticum. The sequence continues at coordinate 2,300 of CALGWE010000081.1, read as the reverse complement.
ATATTGTAGTATTGGAGTGCATCCACATGATAGTCAAAGTTTAAATGAAGAAAAGTTAGCAGAACTTAAGAAGCTAGCAGGAGAAGATAAAGTGGTGGCTATTGGTGAGATTGGATTAGACTATTACTATGATTCATCACCAAGAGATGACCAACGTAAGTGGTTTAAGGCGCAATTAGCTTTAGCGAAAGAATTAGATTTACCAGTTATTATTCATAGTAGAGAAGCTTGCCAAGAAACATTCGATACAATTATGGCAAGTGGCGTAAAAGAAGGGGTTATTCACTGTTTTTCTGGGAGTGCCGAGCTAGCTAAAGAATATGTTAAACGTGGATTTTATATTGGGGTAGGAGGTAGTCTTACTTTCAAAAATGCTAGAAAAGCAGTGGAAGTAGTAGAAGCCATTGGTCTTGAAAATATTTTAATCGAGACGGATGCCCCATACTTAACACCAGTACCACACAGAGGCAAACGTAATGATTCTTCTTATTTAGAACATGTAGTTGCCAAAATCGCTGAAATTAAAGGGATAAGCGTAGATAAAGTAAATGAAGTAACTTGTCAAAACGCTAAAAAACTCTTTAGAATAAAGTAAGTTTGAGTGTAGAAAAAAGAAATAATTAAAAACAAAAAAGTAGCTTTTGTAAAAGCTGCTTTTTTTAGTTTTGTATAGTATAACTAAACTTTAGGGTTATTATAGTTAAATGGAAGAAGAAGAGGATTTTGGAAAAATATCTAATAAATATTTAAGCTAGGAGAAAAAATTGTATAAAAAAACGTTGCTCATATTAGTAAAATAGGACAAGTTTAAGACTATAGTATAAAGTTATCAAAATGCTAGAAAATTATTATTAAGTAATTGTTACATAATTATTAAATAGACTTTTTTTAGAAATTAAAAATGTGTGCCGTAAACCATTGAAAATACGTAGTGTTTTGAGAAAAAAATTGAGTTTTTTAGAGTTCAGTTTTTTAAAATTATTACAAAAAGCTTGAAAAACTCGTTGAGATATATTACAATTCTATTTGTAGTTGCAATAAATAAGCAATTACATTTATTACCAAAATGTTGTAGTAAAGCACGATTCACCAGATCAAGTGAGAAAAACCGATTGTTTAAATAAGTAAAGGTAAAACTAAACTTTTATTTATTAAACAGTTATTTTAAGGAGGATATCATGAAGAATCGAAGTAGGATCGCTTTATTGATTGTAGTGTTGTTTATGCTAGGAGCGGTTAGTATCACAGCCTATCAATCCATGTCAAAGATTATTACTTTAGTCGATGACGGGAAAGTGACTCGATATGAAACAGATGCAAGTAGCGTACAAGAGCTACTCACACAGTTGGAAATCACATTAAATGAAAAAGACAATGTAAACCCAGAATTAGATACAAAAATAGAAGACAATTTAAGAATTACTATAGACAGATGGAAACCAACAGTTAAATTCGTTTTAAATGGCGAAAGCGTAGAATTTAAAACAGACTTCAAAACAGTAGGTGACATCATTAAAGCTAAAGGTTTAAGCGAAGAAGAAGGCATTGCAGTAGAGCCTGAAGAAAGTACAGCTATTAAAGATGGTATGGAAATCGTCGTAAAAACTAAAGAATTAAAAACAATTACTGAAGAGAGACCAATGAGCTTTGAAACTGTTGTGAAAGAAACAACAGATTTAGAAGCAGGTGAAACAAAAGTTACACAAGAAGGACAAAATGGACTTAAGAAAGTAACAATACAGGAGACTTATGTCGGTGGTGAATTAACAGATAAAGAAATTACAAATGTTGAGGTTATTGAAGAACCTGTAAATAAAATCGTGTTAAAAGGCATTAGAAATTCTGTAAAAGATACTACAACTGGTACAAATTATGCGTATACAAGAGCTATTGACGTAGAAGCTACAGCGTATACAGCATATAACGGAGATGGTTGGGGTAATCAAACAGCTAGCGGAATGACAACAGCAGTTGGCGTTATAGCTGTAGACCCTAGTGTAATTCCACTAGGAACAAGATTATATGTCGAAGGTTACGGATTAGCAGTAGCTGGAGATACTGGCGGTGCAATTAAAGGGAATAGAATTGATTTATTCTTTAATACATCAAGTGAATGTACAAATTATGGTCGTCAACGCACAACAGTATATGTGTTAGAAGACCAAGACATAGCATTGTCAGATATTAGAAGATAGCGAGGGGCTCTTGCACTTAGGTGTAGGGGCTTCTTTTTTTGTGGTTTGGTGCATGGGGATGTGTGGATAAGTGCGGTATATAATTTTCCTTAACACTCCCTTCGG
>CALGWE010000080.1:0-1518 GCA_937935915.1 uncultured Clostridia bacterium | reverse complement strand
CAGGCAGGAGGTAATGTGCTTACCATTAATCAAATGATGCCGATTAATGGCATTGCAATCATTAACCTTTGTATGGAAACCTCTCATATGGTAATTCCAATTGAAGAACTTATCACAAGACTTGGCGCACTTAGTGGCGTACAAGAAATTAAAATTCTAGCTAGGGAGTAGCTAGTTAGGGTAGGTTAAAAATAGAAAATGGAGGGTGTAAGATGAAAGTCGCATTATTAGGTTATGGCACAGTGGGTAGTGGTGTAGTTGAAGTTATTAATGCTAATCAAGATAGCATCAATAAAAAGGCTGGCACACCTATTGAAATTAAGTACGTTCTTGATTTAAGAGAATTTCCTGGAGACCCTGTCAATGAAATTATTGTTCATGATTTTAAACAAATTGCAGAAGACCCTGAAATTGAAATCGTGGCAGAAGCTATGGGTGGTGTAGAACCAGCTTATACTTTTGCGAAAGCAAGTCTTGAAAGTGGTAAAAGCTATGTTACTTCAAATAAAGAGTTAGTAGCACTTCATGGTGCAGAACTTTTAGAAATTGCTAGAAAAAATAATGTTAACGTCTTATTTGAAGCCAGCGTAGGTGGTGGTATTCCTATTATTAGACCACTTAATCAATGTTTAACTGCTGATGAAATTTGTGAAATCACAGGTATCTTAAATGGTACAACTAACTTCATCTTAACAAAGATGAAAGACGAAGGTCGCGATTTTGAAGATGTATTAAAAGAAGCACAAGCACTTGGCTATGCAGAAAAAAATCCTGCGGCTGACGTAGAAGGATATGATGCATGTCGTAAAATCGCTATTTTAGCTTCACTTGCTTTAGGAGAACATGTGAACTTTGAAGAAATACCAACAGAAGGAATCACAAAAGTTACAGCAGAAGACATGATTTATGCAGAAAAAATGGGATATGTTATCAAATTACTTGCAACTTGTAAAAAACAAGATGATGCAGTATTTGCCCGTGTATCACCAATGCTTATTTCAAAATCACACCCACTTGCAATGGTAAATGATGTTTTTAATGCGATTTTTGTAAATGGTAATGTAATAGGGGATGTTATGTTCTATGGTCGTGGCGCAGGAAAACTTCCTACAGCTAGTGCCGTAGTTGCAGATATTGTTGATGCTGCTAAACATAAAGGTACAAATATTATTTCGTTCTGGAGCCGCAAAAAAATCGAACTTAAAGATCAAGGTGATGTCAAGGTTAGATATTTTGTAAGAGTAAAAGATAATGCAGAAGTTGTGGGCAAAGTAAAAGAAAACTTTAAGAGGCTAGAAACAGTAGAAGCTCTAGAAGGTGAATTTGCATTTATCACAGAAGTTTGTAGTGAAAGTACTTTTGCAGAAAAAATGGAAATCATTGATAATGCTAATGTACTTAGCAAAATTCGTATTGATAAATAATTAGAGGCTTTTAAAGCTACAAAGTAGGCTATATAGAAGATGGTTCTATTAGTAAATCATTTTTTAAATAGAAAATAGATATTATAAAATAAAC
>CALGWE010000079.1:0-5914 GCA_937935915.1 uncultured Clostridia bacterium | reverse complement strand
GCTAAGCACTGCTTGAAGTTAATCCACTTTTATTTTAAAAAGTTTACATATCAATCATTAACGAAAGTATATATTTTTAATTTGCCAACCGCTTTCATTTACTTGTAATGTAATATCAGCGATGAAAGTACCTTCTTCTGGAACTGATTCATCATTCCAAAGTGTGCTGGAAATAGACTTATGACCAAAGGTTGCAACCACTTCAGAGATACGCCAGTTTTTAGCATACTTGGTATTAATGGCTACTTTAGCATTTTTTACTAAGAGAGTTGGGGCTGCATTACCAGCGCCGCAAGGTAAGAAGTAGCGAAGTTGTGTTTCTAGTTTAATGAAGTCATAAGAGGAGGCATCTTCAATGACTTTATCTACAAAAACTTTAGGTGTTTTATCGTAGTCTGTAAGGGTACTTGCTTCATTAACAGCTTTGGCAAAAGCTTCGATTTGAGAGGTGGTAGTGGCTTTAAGTCCACAGGCCATAGGATGTCCGCCGCCGCCATCTAATAAATGAAGGAAAGGCTTGAAGCTTTGGAACATATCATATTCTTCAATAGAACGTCCTGAACCTTTATAAGTGCCATGAATTGTACGGGCAAAGACTACAGTTGGACGATAATATTTTTCTTTAATTTTACCAGCTACAAGTCCAACCACACTTTCATGAGCTGTTTCATCAATTTGAATAATGATATCAGGAAGCCTACTAATTTGTGATACCTTTTCATCTACTCTGGCAATAGAATCCCTTTCTTCTTCTTGACGACGTATATTTAAATCGTCTAGATTTTTCTTAGAGGTAATTAAATCGTCATAGTTAGTTTTTCTCAAATATTGCAGAGCAGTTTCAGCACTTTCAAGTCGACCACAGGCATTAAGGCGAGGTCCGATTTGGAAACCAAGTGTACCCACTGAAATGCGGGAGTTAATCACAGTGGCAGCAGGGATAGCATTTTGATTGAGGGCACTGATTCCTGTCTTAACCATATGTCTATTTTCACCAATAAGTGGGGCAACGTCACATACTGTTCCCATTGCTACTAAAGATTGGATACGTGCAACTAATTCTTTACTTGGTTTCACCTTAAAGTGAGAAAGAAGGGCTTGCCCCAATTTATAAGCAATACCTACACCAGCTAATGATTTATAAGGATATTCACAATCAGGTTGATGTGGATTAATAATGGCATCTGCTTCTGGAAGAATAGCAGGAAGCTCATGGTGATCCGTAACGATAACTTGCATACCTAAAGATTTAGCGTGTGATACAGCTTCAGTAGCTGAAATACCGTTATCTACAGTAATGATTAATTTAACGCCTGCGCGGTGGGCTGCCTCTACAATACTAGGATTGAGACCATAGCCATCAGTTTCACGAACAGGTAAATAATGATCCATATGTGGATAGTTAAGGGCTTCAAATACAGAAATCAAAACATATGTACTTGTTACGCCATCGACATCATAATCTCCCACAACACGAATTTTTTCATTACGTGACATAGCCTCAGTAATAATTTTAACAGCAAGATGAATATCTTTTAGTTTATCAAAGTGTTTCGGTCTATTAGTTCCTACAATATATTCTTTTATTTCATTTAAATCAAAGGCATTACGTTCACAAATAATAGCTGCAATAAAATCGTATAAATCATAAGTACGAGCAACTTCTTCAATGATACTTTTTTGCTCGGGTGTATAGATTTTTTCTGCATGCTCTAAAATAGTTTTCATACAAATCTCCTATCTAATCATGATAAAAGTATTGTAGTCTAGAAAATTAATAATTTCTAGTACCAAAATATAGAACATAGATGAACTAGAGTATAAAAATCAAATTATAGAGTAGTTTATTTATAAAGAAGAAGTTAGAGTGAGATTCATAGAAAAAGGGAGTTGAAACTATGAAAGAGGTATATTATAATGACAGAGAGTAAATTAAATAAGTCAATATATCACTTTTTGTAAAGCAAAAACATATAATGACAAAAAGAATAATCACTTATATAATATTAAAAGCAATGAACGGAAGAGTATTATACGTGCGCTATGTCAGAGAGTAATCCATTTTGCTGCGAGGATTTCATAGAAGCGGTATAAGAAGTGCATTCGGGAGCTAAATATGTGAGCTTAAATGGCTAGCATATTTCGTAAACCTGCGTTAAAGGGAAGAGATAAAGCAGATAGTCTAAGATGCTGCTTTAATCAGAGTGGAACCGCGAACTACCTTGCCTCTGAATGAAGAGGGAAGGCTTTTTTTATGCCAAAATCTATTCGATTATTGCTTAAGGTATATCCCGGCTTTTAGAGCTTACGTGTAAGGATTAGAATGGAGGAAGATTATGGGAGTAATAAGAGAAGAAATGCGAGTCATTAAAGAGAGAGACCCAGCCATAAAAAGTAGTGCAGAGGTATTTTTATATCCTTGCTTTTATGCTATTTTGTTTCATCGACTAGGTCATTTCTTCTATAAGCACAAAATGTTTTTTGTAGCAAGACTTATATCTCAGATTAGCAGAGGGCTAACAGGTATTGAAATTCACCCAGGAGCTAAAATTGGTAAAGGATTATTTATTGATCATGGCATGGGTGTAGTCATTGGTGAAACTTGTGAAATAGGTGATAATGTTACCATTTATCATGGTGTTACATTAGGTGGAACCGGTAAAGATCATGGGAAACGTCATCCTACTATTGGTAACAATGTTATGATTAGTACAGGAGCAAAAGTATTAGGACCTTTTAAAGTTGGAGATAATTCACGTATAGCAGCGAATGCAGTTGTACTCCAAGAAGTACCTGAAGATAGTACCGTAGTTGGCATACCTGGAAAGGTAGTTAGAATTCAAGGTAAACGTGTAGACCCTTGTCAGGAATTAGACCAAGTAACCGTACCAGACCCTATTAAAATGGAACTTTGTCGTATGGACAGTCGCATTAAAGAATTAGAAGAAATCATTGAAAAAATGAATACTAGGTTAAAAACTAATATTCAATTTGAAGAACATAGTTTAAATGATAGTAGCGAAGAGATATGCCAAGAATGTACTCATGAAGATCAATGCTATATGTATTATATTTAAATAAAAATAAACTATAAAATGAATAGAGAGGGATAACATGATTAAAATTTATAATACGCTTACAAAGCAAAAAGAAGAATTTAAACCAATTGAGCCAAATAAAGTACGCATGTATGTATGTGGTCCAACAGTTTATAACTTAATTCATATTGGTAATGCAAGACCTTATATCGTATTTGATACAGTACGCCGTTACTTTGAAAGCGTAGGATATGATGTAAACTATGTACAAAACTTCACAGACGTAGATGATAAAATCATCAAAAAAGCAAATGAAGAAGGACGTACTACAACAGAAGTTGTAGAACAATATATCGCAGAAACACTTCAAGATGTTAAAAATTTAAATGTAACACCTGCTACAAAACATCCACGCGTAACAGAAGAGATGGATCAAATTATTAAAATGATTGAAACACTTATTGAAAAAGGTTTTGCATATGAAGTAAATGGTACAGTTTACTACAATACAGCAGCATTTGAAGGCTATGGTAAACTTTCTAAGAAAGTACTTGAAGAATTAGAAGCTGGACGTAGTGAAAGGGTTACACTTACAGAAGAAAAGAAAAATCATATGGACTTCGTACTTTGGAAACCTAAAAAAGAAGGTGAACCATACTGGCAAAGTCCATGGAGCGATGGGCGTCCAGGATGGCATATCGAATGTTCTGCTATGGCAAAACGTTACTTAGGAGACACAATTGATATTCACGCTGGTGGAGAAGACCTCGTATTCCCACACCATGAAAATGAAATCGCACAAAGCGAAGGCGCAAATGGCGCAGAGTTCGCTCACTACTGGATGCACAATGCTTTCTTAAACATTGATAACAAAAAAATGTCTAAATCACTTGGTAACTTCAAAACACTTCGTGATGTAGGCGAAATGTATGGCTATGATGTAGTACGTTTCTTCATGCTTAATGCCCACTACAGAAGTCCACTTAACTTCAGTGCAGAGCTTATGGAATCAGCTAAATCAAGCTTAGAACGTATCAAAAATGCTAAAATGACACTTGAATTTGCATTAAAAAATAGTCAAGTAGAAGCTTTAACATCAGAAGAAGAAACTCTTCTTGCAGAGCTTCCAAAACTTGAAGCACGTTTCCATGAAGCAATGGAAGATGACTTCAATACAGCAGATGCTATTAGTATCATCTTTGAACTTGTTAAATTTGCAAATACTTATGCTAAAGAAGGTGCTTCAAAACCTTTCATTCAAGCAGTATTTGATTTATTTACTAAATTAAATGATACTTTAGGTTTATTATATGACTTAAAAGGCGATAATGAAGATGGATTAAGTGACGCTGAAATCGAAGAATACATTGAAAAACGTAAACAAGCTAAAAAAGCAAAAGACTTTGCTGAAGCTGACCGTATTCGTGAATTCTTAAAAGATAGCGGCGTGCTTATTGAAGATACTAGAGAAGGTGTGCGTTACAAACGCGTTTAATAAATAGGAGATCATATGAATAAAACAATCGTAGAAGGTTTACTGGAAGTAACTTCAGTACCAATGAATCATAAGGCAAATAGTTATTCACCATTAGCACTTGCATATATTGGTGATGGTGTATATGAAATGTTTATACGTACTTATGTAATTAATAAAGGAAATGCCCCTGTAAATAAAATGCACAAGGCTTCTAGAGAACTTGTAAGAGCCAGTGCACAAGCGAAAATCTACTATTTAATAGAAGATGCTTTAACAGAGGCAGAGATGGCAGTTTTAAAAAGAGGACGTAATGCAAAAAGCATTTCTGTTCCTAAAAATGGTGATGTCACAGAGTATAGACATGCTACAGGTTTAGAGGCGCTCATCGGCTATCTCTATATAGATGGACAAATTGAACGTATCAAAGAGTTAATTGACTTAGGCCTTCAAAGACTTCATGAATCAGAGACGAAATAATAGGGCTTAAATAAAGGAGAAACAAAAATGACAAAAGGTAAACACATGCCAAAAGGCAAAAGAGAAGCAGGCTTCAAAGAAGAAGGTTTCAAAAAAGATAACTTCAGAAAAGGTAGAAGGAATTTTGAAGAAGAACGTTTTGAACCAGTAGAGCTTGATGAAAATGTACTCTTTGGTAGAAATGCAGTAATTGAAGCTTTAAAAGGTGAGAGAACTATCGATAAAATCCTTGTTCAAAAAGGTGAAAAAGAAGGTTCTGTGATTAAAATCATCAGTGGTGCTAAAGCTAAAAATATCGTAGTTCAAGAAGTAGAAAAATCAAAATTAGATGAGCTGACAGGACGCGAAAAACATCAAGGGGTAGTAGCTTATGTGGCGGCTCATGAATATGTAAGCGTAGATGAAATCTTAGAATATGCAAGATCAAAAGGAGAACATCCATTTGTACTGATCTTAGAAAATATCCAAGATCCACACAATTTAGGGGCTATCGTTCGTACAGCCCATACAGCTGGTGTACATGGGATTATCATTCCTAAAAGAAGAGCTGTAGGACTTACAGGAACAGTAGCTAAATCTTCAGCAGGCGCCTTAGAGCATACAAAGATTGCTAAAGTAAGTAACATTCAGCAAACAATTAAAGAACTTAAAGCACAAGGTTTATGGATTGCTTGTGCAGATATGGGCGGTAAAACATTGTTTGAAGAAGATCTTACAGGACCAATTGGTATCGTAGTAGGAAGTGAAGGAGAAGGAATCTCTAGACTTACACGTGAAAACTGCGATTATATCGTAAGTGTACCAATGTATGGTAAAGTTACTTCTTTAAATGCTTCAGTAGCTGCAAGTATTATGGTGTATGAAGTAGTACGTCAAAGAAATTTTAAATAGTATAAAAGGTGTTGTAAAAGTTTATTTTACA
>CALGWE010000078.1:0-5914 GCA_937935915.1 uncultured Clostridia bacterium | reverse complement strand
GAAGGAAACCAAACAGAAAAACCAAATGGAGGAAACCAAACAGAAAAACCAAATGGAGGAAACCAAACAGAAAAGCCAAGCGAAGGAAACCAAACAGAAAAACCAAGTGGAGGAAACCAAACAGAAAAACCAAGTGAAGGAGACCAAACAGAAAAGCCAAGCGAAGGAAACCAAACAGAAAAGCCAAGTGGAGAAAGTCAAACAGATACACCAGCTAGCAATACTTCAAGTAATACATCTCATAGAAGTACATCAGGTGGTGGCAGAAGTTCAAAAGTTGAAGAAATTACATTTCTTACAAAACTTAATAAATTACTTCCTGATACAATAATAGCTTCTAAATTAATAGATAAAGAAATAAATGAGCTTCGAAATAGTATACTTCAAGATAAGAATCTAAATGTTTTAAAGGGTGAAAGTCTAGTGATTACACTTAAAAATAAGGATTCTGTAGGAAGTTTTGAAAAACCGGTATTACTAACACTGGATCTTTCAAAGGTTGAGATAGTAAATCCTAACGAAGTAACACTTGTTAAATATGAAAAAGATTCACAAGGTAATATAGTAGTTACTAAATTAGGTGGAAGTTATAATAAAGAAACAAAAGAATTTAAAGCATATGTTGAAGACGAGGGAATTTATGACGTAGTTGAAGACAAGCAGTTATTAAATATTGAGTTAACACTTAATAGTAGGGTGCTTAAAGTAAATGGTAGTGAAATAATAAATGATATTGCACCAGAAAGACTCGATGATACAACTATGGTACCACTTCGTTTTATTGCAGAAAAATTAGGTGCAGATATCAAATGGAATAGCAGGAATAAGAGAATTACAATAACGTTAGATAATAAGGTGATTACATTAAAAGCAGATAAAGAGGCTGTACTTAAGAATGGACGTACATTAGTGCCTATTAGATACATTAGTGAAAATTTAGGTGCTCATGTATTATGGCTTGAAGAAAATCGAGAAGTACAAATAGTAAAATAGATTAAGTAGCAAAAGAGAGCTTTCAAATAGAAAGCTCTCTTTTTATCTTTAAATTAGCGATTATAAGAAGATTTTGGAGGGATAGGACGTCCCATATTATCTCCCATAACTGTTTTCTTAAATATATAACTCATAAGTTTTTTCATTTTAACAGATCTGCGGTTACCAAAACCAGGAATGACAATGACTTTATGAGAGTTTAATTTCTTATAAGAGTAATCAACCACCTTTTCAGGTGCCATAAACATAAAGTCAGGGCCAAAAGAAGCATTACCAATTTCAGCAAAGTCAGAGGTTGAGTGGAAGCCTGTATGCATTAATCCTGGAGTTAGAGCTTGTACTTTTATATTAGTATAAATCATTTCAGCAGCAAGGCTTTCTGCAAAGGTGTTAATAAAGCTTTTACAAGCGCAATGGATAGCATTACCTGGCACACTATAGTAAGCCATTGTTGAACTTACTAAGATAATTGTACCTTCATTACGGGCATTCATTTGCTTTAATACAGCATGAGTAAGGTTAGTGGTTGCAATGACTTGAACATCAACTTGGTCCATTTGTCTTGAGAGATTATCAGCATCAAAAGGTGTTGGTACAGCAAAGCCAGCTGCCATTACAAAGAAATAAATATCGTTTCTACTTTCAATCATATTTAATAAGTTATTAAGGTCTTTAGCCAGTGATAAATCAGCAACTATACAGTCTACTTTGATAGTATATTTAGAAAGCAAATCCTCTTTAATTAAATTTAATTTTTTTGAGTTTCTTCCAGTAATGATAAGATTGTAACCTTCTTGAGCTAATTTTTTGGCCCAACATTCACCTAATCCACCAGTTGCACCAGTAATTAATGCAGTTTTCATAATTCATCCCCATTCTTTATATGTATAGTATATTATAAATTAATTATATCATAAAATTCCTAATATAATTAATTTTAAAAACTTATTATTTGGGATATAATATAGACATTAGTTAGAAATAATGAAGTTTAAAATATAGGGAGGATACCGCTAGGTATATAGGGGGTGAAGAAAAATGAATATTATAAGTGTGACCAAAGAAAATATAGATAAGGAACATATATGTTGTGCCATTGCAGATAAAAAAGGTGAGTGTGCTGTGGCATCCAAAAAAGCTTGGCTAACAGAAAGATTCGAAGAAGGATTAGTGTTTAAAAAGGCAGATGTAAGGGGAAAAGTTTTTATTGAATATATCCCAGGAGAAAATGCTTGGAGTCCTGTGAATGCAGAAGGGTATATTTTTATTAATTGTTTGTGGGTATCTGGTCAATATAAAGGACAAGGCATTTCAAATCTACTGTTAGAATCTTGCATTCAAGATGCAAAAAATCAAGGTAAAAAGGGCCTTGTAATATTGGCGTCTAAGAAAAAGATGCCTTATTTAGCAGATCCTAAATATTTAAAGTATAAGAGATTTAAGGTAGCAGATGAAATAGAAGGGGGATATCAACTATATTACTTACCTTTTGCAGAAGATGGTGATAAACCTAGCTTTAAGGAATGTGTTAAGAATCCAACTATATCTGATGAAGGGCTAGTGATTTATTATACCAATCAATGTCCTTTCACAGAAAAATATATTGGCATTATAAAAGATATTGCAAATGAAAGAAATGTAACTGTATATACTAAAAAGATAGAAACAAAAGAAGAAGCACAAAATAGCCCATCACCATGGACAACTTTTAGTTTGTTTTATAATGGGCAATTTGTCACACATGAAATTTTATCGGATAAGAAGTTTATAAAATTTCTAGAAGAAAAAGGTTTATAAAATGGCTAAAGGCTATGGAGGTTCTAAATCCATAGCCTTTTTTTAGGGGAATAATGGTGGTTCTAAGACCATTATTCATTTAAGATATATTGGTTCTAAATGCGTGATTAAAATTATCTTGAGTAGTATTCGATAATGAGCTGTTCGTTGATCTCAATAGGAAGCTCGTCACGCTCTGGCATCCTAATAAGCGTACCTTGAAGTTTATCGCGGTCTACATTAAGGTATGGATAATCTGTAGAAAGTTCCATGTTATCCTTGAAAATTTGTAAATCTTGAGATTTTTCTTTAAGTGAAATAACATCACCAATTTTAATAGCATAAGAAGGTCTATCGACTTTCTTGCCATTAATAAGAAAATGTCCATGGTTAACCATTTGTCTTGCTTGGCGGATAGAACGAGCAAATCCCATTCTATATACCATATTATCAAATCTTGTTTCAAGAGCTGATAAGAAAATTGGACCAGGGTTTGAGCCTGCTTTAAATGCCTTGTTTACGTATTTAGCAAACTGCTTTTCTAAAACCCCATAATATGCTCTTAATCGTTGTTTCTCAAGTAATTGAGTACCATAATCAGAGAGTTTTTTGCTGTCCCTACTTGTTGTATTTGTTGCTCTGTCCATTGCTTTAGGATGTCCTACTACGTTTAATCCAAGGCTTCGGCACATCTTAAAACGTGGACCCATCATTTTTGCCATATTGTCCTCCTAACATTTAATAATAAGCTTATCATGTGATTATAATAACATGAATCATAAATTAATGAAAGTCATTTTCAATAAAAAATCAAAGTTTATCTATTTTGAATATAAAATCTATAAAAACAATAGATTACTTAGCGTATGTATATAAAATAGATTGAAATTATTTGCTCCCTTGTAAGAAAGTGAGAGTTAATGAGATTAAAATAACATAAACTACACATAACTCTAAGGTACAAAATAAAATATAAATTATTACTAGAAAATAATTATTAAAAAGGGTATACTATCATATATAGTATTTTTGGAGCGTTAAGATACTACATATGATAAAAATCATTATGAAATAAGTTGATTATAGATTACGTTATTATAGAAAGGGCATAGGATATGTGTAAATTTGAGATACAGGCTTTTGAGACATTTAGTTTGCAAGAGCATATAATAGAAATTCTTAAGCAAATACAAGCTGAGTATAAAGAGGAGGCTTATAACTTAGAAAAGCTTTATACAAGAATGCAAATTATGTATAAAGAAGGAATGAATGGGCAGGCAGTACTAAGTACACTTATTAAAGCAGCAGTAGAAATGATTACAAAGGAGGCACCTAAATGGGAGTTTATTGCTTCACGTCTTTTAATGGGGAAAGCAAAAGCAGAAATAAATGAACGTATGGCGCAAATAGGTATTACAAATTTTTATGATAAAATTTGCTACTTAACAAAAGAAAATTTATATGGTGAATATATTTTAGAAAACTATAGTAAAGAAGAAGTCATGTCTCTTGCTGATTATATGGTAGAAGAACGTACAAATTTATTAAATTATAGTGGACTTGATTTACTTTTAAATCGCTATGTTATTAAAAGTCATAGTCATGAAATTTTAGAAACACCACAAGAGATGTTTATGGGGATTGCGATGCATTTAGCTTTAAATGAGAAAGAAAAGGTGAAATGGGCAAAGGCGTTTTATGATATCTTAAGTAAGCTTAAAGTTACAGTAGCTACACCAACAATGTCTAATGCACGTAAACCTTATTATCAACTTTCATCATGTTTTATTGATACAGTGCCAGATAGTTTAGAGGGTATTTATAGAAGTATTACTAACTTTGCACAAGTTTCAAAGTTTGGTGGCGGCATGGGACTTTACTTTGGAAAGGTACGTGCCAATGGAAGTAGTATCCGTGGGTTTGAAGGCGCAGCTGGGGGCGTGATTCGTTGGATTAAACTTGCAAATGATACAGCTACAGCAGTAGATCAGTTAGGAGTAAGACAAGGGGCAGTAGCTTGTTACTTAGATGCATGGCATAGAGATTTACCAGAGTTCTTACAACTTAAAACAAATAATGGGGACGATAGAATGAAAGCCCATGATGTATTTACTGGAGTATGTTATCCTGATTTATTCTGGAAAATAGCTAAAGAAGATATTGAGGGAGATTGGCATTTAATGTGTCCTCATGAAATTAAAATAGTTATGGGGTATGCATTAGAAGATTACTACGGTGAAGAATGGGAAAAACGCTATTTAGAATGTATCAACAATCCTAAAGTGCATAAACGTACAGTTAAGATTAAAGATTTAATTCGTCTCATTTTAAAATCTTCAGTAGAAACTGGAGCACCATTTACTTTTAACCGTGATACAGTCAATAAGATGAATCCTAATGGACATGAAGGAATAATTTATTGTTCTAACTTATGTACAGAGATTGCTCAGAATATGAGTGAGATTAAAGGCATTAAAAGAGAGATTAAAGAAATTGATGGCCAAACTGTGATTGTAGAAAGTATGGGAGCTGGTGACTTCGTAGTATGTAATTTAGCTTCTCTTACATTACCTAATATTGAAGAGGAGGAACTTGAATCAGTAGTTTATACAATTACAAGAGCATTAGATAATGTTATTGATTTAAACTTCTATCCATTAGATTATGCCAAAGTGACCAATAGAGGCTATAGACCTATTGGACTTGGGGCAAGCGGTTATCATCATTTACTTGCTAAAAAAGATATTCCATTTGAATCACAGGCTCATCTTGATTATGTTGAAGATTTATTTGAGAAGATTAACTTCTATGCAATTAAAGCAAGTAGTCAGTTAGCAGAAGAAAAAGGAATGTATAGTCATTTTAAAGGAAGTGACTGGCAAACAGGTGCTTATTTTGAAAAACGTCATTATGATAGTGAAATGTGGTTAAGCTTAAAAGATAAAGTAGCCCAAAGTGGTATGCGTAACGGGTATTTATTAGCTATTGCACCTACAAGTTCTACATCCATTATTTCAGGCACAACACCATCTATTGATCCTATTATGAAGAAATATTATATAGAAGAGAAAAAGGGTGCACTTATTCCTCGTGTGGCACCAGATTTAAACGCACAAACAGTGTGGCTTTATAAAAATGCCCATTA
>CALGWE010000077.1:0-1191 GCA_937935915.1 uncultured Clostridia bacterium | reverse complement strand
ATCGTTTCCCCTACCCCTATACAAGCTCAGGCTATTCCCTTTATTAAAGCAGGGAAAGATGTAATTGGTGAGGCGCAAACAGGTACAGGTAAAACCCTTGCCTTTTTACTTCCACTTTTTGAAAAAATTAATCCTAAAATGGCACAAGTACAAGTCCTTATCCTCTCTCCAACAAGAGAACTTGCACTTCAAATCACAACTGAAGCTGAAAAGCTTGCAGAAGGCCGTGATATTAATGTCCTTGCTGTATATGGCGGTAAAGACCCTAATAAACAGATCAAAAAATTAAATAATGGCGCTCATGTAGTCATTGCCACACCAGGTAGACTTTTAGATTATATTGGACGTCAAACAATTGACCTGCGTCATACTAAAACTTTCGTATTAGATGAAGCTGACCAAATGCTCTTTATGGGCTTTAAAAATGAAGTAGAATCTGTGATTTCACAACTTCCAAAGAAACGCCAAACACTTTGCTTCTCAGCGACAATGGATGCAGCAGTTAAAAAACTTGCTTACCGTTATACAAAAGACCCAGCTGTTGTAAGCATCAAAAAACAAGAAGTCACTTTATCAGGTATTCGTCAAGAACTTGTAGAAACTACAGACCGCTGGAAACAAGCCAGTCTTTTAAAAGCACTTGAAGAAGATAATCCATTCTTAGCCATTATCTTCTGTCGTACAAAACGCCGTGTAGATGCTTTATATGAAGCTCTTAAAAGTCGTGACTTCAATGTGGCTAAACTGCATAGTGATGTACTCCAATCTAAACGTGAACGTATTATGAAATCTTTTAGAAAAGCAGATATCCAATACTTAGTAGCTACAGACGTTGCGGCTAGAGGATTAGATGTAACAGGCGTGACACATATTTATAACTATGATATTCCTGAAACACCTGAAACTTATATTCACCGTATCGGACGTACAGGACGTGCTGGTGAAGAAGGGTATACTTGTATGTTCATCGATCCTAAAAACACACAAACATTATTAGAAATTGAAAAAGCTATCAAGATGCAAATTCCTCGTAGAACCATCGAAATAGAACGTTAAGTAGGTTAACTTAATGTCTAGAGGGAGTACTCCCTCTTCTATTTTGTTAACTTTGGTGGCGCTTCTATTTTGATGGCCTGCTCGGAATAACGTTGTAAAAGGTTATGCAAACAACGTAGAAGAAAGCAGTATTAG
>CALGWE010000076.1:0-1679 GCA_937935915.1 uncultured Clostridia bacterium | reverse complement strand
AATGAAAAAGAATTATTTAGCACTTATACGTCCTATACATGATCGAAATAAGGGATTAATAGGTGTGTTAGTTATTAATATCAATCCAGAAAGGATACAAAATATCATTAAGGATGAGCCATATGACACACTGATTGCAGTAAATCAAGAAGTTATAGAGACAAAAGGTGACAGGGAAGTCCTTGAGAAACAATTAGGCCTTGTAAGACAAAGAAAGCTAAAAGACAATGAAAATTATAAAATGAAATCAGAGACTAATTATATTATTTTTAATGTATTTGCACCAATGAAGACTAAAGATACTTCTTTGGAGATTTGTATGAGTATGTCTATTAAAAATATTACAAGTACAACCATTGCCATTATTGGTAGTAGTTTAGTGATCATGAGTATTTGCATTATTCTTTCAGGCATATTAATTGCTATTTTTTCAAAGAGCTTTTCAGAACGTATTATCCTAGTAAAAAAAGAAATGCATAAGGTTGTTATGGGAGATTTTAATATTCGTGAAAGTATTGAAGGCCATGATGAAATCGGAGAATTATATACAGATATATATGCTACAGTACAAGAGATTTACCGTGCAAAAGTACAAAAGGAAGAATTAAAGCGTAGGCAAAAAGAAGTGGAATTTGAAATGCTGGCAAGGCAGATTAATCCACACTTCTTATACAATACATTAGAGACAATTCGTATGAAGGCCTATTGTAATGGACAAGTAGAGCTTGCTAGAGTTGTAAAATTATTATCTAAGCTTATGAGGCGTAACTTGGAAGTGACAGAACGTGCAGTAGTTTTAAAAAATGAAGTAGAAATGATGACGGATTATTTAGAAATCCAAAAATTCCGTTTTGGAAGTCGCATTAGCTATAAGATCCAAGCGGATGATGAGGTTATGGGGCTTAAGATTTTACCACTTATTATACAGCCTCTTGTAGAAAATGCCTTTGTACATGGGTTAGAAGCTAAAATTGGTGAAGGGGAAATAATCTGTACCATAAAAGCTGATGAAGAGCTGATTATTATAGTAGAAGATAATGGGTTAGGTATAGAAGAGACAAGGCTTAAAGAATTACAAATGCAATTAGAAGAAGGCGGCCAACGATTAAAAGGAAGTTTCGGTTTATATAATATTAACCAAAGGATTAAGCTTTATTATGGAAAAGCCTATGGTATACATATAACGAGTACGTTGAAAGAAGGAACAAGAGTTACAGTCAATTTACCAAAAGTTATAGGAGGTTAAAAATGAGGGTATTAATTATTGATGATGAGCCAAATGTAAGAGAGGGACTAAAGGTAATTGTTCCTTGGGAAGAACATGGATTTACAGTGTGTGATACTGCAGAAGATGGTATTGATGGACTTCAAAAGATTATTCTTTTGGAACCAGAACTTGTACTGATAGATATTCGTATGCCAGGTATGATGGGAATAGAGGTTATAGAAGAGGCGAAAAAGAAAGGTTATAAAGGTAAATTTATTATTACAACAGGCTATTCAGAATTTGAATATGCCAAAAGAGCCATTAATTTAGGGGTAAGCTCATATGTGTTAAAGCCTATTGATGAGGAGGAGTTGATTGTAGAGGTAGATAAGTTGGCTAAAGAAATTAACGAAGAAAATGAGATTAGGGGTAAGGTGAATCTAGGAGAGAATTATTTACATAGCCAATTTTT
>CALGWE010000075.1:0-1022 GCA_937935915.1 uncultured Clostridia bacterium | reverse complement strand
TTACAAAGTACATTGGGATTTTACAAATGACTGGAGTCATGAAGGACTTACAGAAGAAGAAACGCTTGCAAATAATGTCCCTGTTTATAAACATGGTGAAAAGGTTTATGGTGAAGAACCACGTATGGTGAAATTAAATCTTGAAGGACCTGAAGCAGGCAATGAAGTGAATTATACAACGCAACAAATACCTATTACCTTAGGGGCGCATTTAGAAGGTAATGAAATAGATACTATTGATAAAGTTGTTTTTTATGCCAATGATGAGGTCATTGGTGAAGTGACTAAGGCGCCTTATACCATCACCTATTTACCACAACAAACAGCAGATGAAGATTTACAAGATGTTATCATAACAGCTAAAGCATTTACTGGAGAAGAGGTAGTTGCTAGCCAATCTTTAAGTTTTAAGGTGAGATATCATTTAACTATATTCACTTTCACTTCTTCTTTATTAGGTAATGTAATTGATGCAAGTAAAGCACCACAAAGTCTCACCTTAACAGCAGTAAGTACGGGGGCAAGAGCGGATATTGAAAAAATAACGATTTATGCAGATGATGAAATTCTTGCAGAAAATGCAGGTGACAGATGTGAAGCAGTTTATACAACATCTGATACCAAGGAAAATGCAGAGGTCAACTTTAAAGCAGTGATTACTTTTGCAAATGGTGAAACGAAAACAAGTGACATTATGCATTACCATATTAAATTACCAGTAGCCTTTAAAGTCATAGATGGTTTAACCTTTAATATGAATAATACAAGTGCAAGTCACGATAATACGATCAATATGCGATATACTTTAAAAAATGAGGGTGGAGAAACATTAGACTTTGAGAAATTTACAATACGTTATTACTTTACAAAAGAAGAGCAAGTAAGCCAAAGCTTCTTCTGCGATAATGTGGGCATTATGTTTAATAAGGCACCTTGGTACTTAAGTGCTACAGAGCATGTAGATTATAAAGTTGTAACACTTGATGAGCCAGTAGAAGGGGCAGATTCTTATTAAGAAATTA
>CALGWE010000074.1:0-3494 GCA_937935915.1 uncultured Clostridia bacterium | reverse complement strand
GTTTTTCTTCTGCAATATTATTTGCTCTAAGCGCATCAAGTATCACTTGTTTTTGTAATGGATTTATCAAAGTTAATAAGGTAAAAATTACAGAGAAGAAACCTGCCCAAAAGATTCCTAAACCTGTTCCCTTTACAGGGTCTGCTTCAATAGTTTCTTCCATAGTCTTTGTAGGTGCAATAAATAAATTAATTAAGTTTTTATACCATGGCGTAATAACTCTAGTTTCCTCTGCAATAAGTCTTTCTCGATCTACGACAGCAAATCCTCCATCCATCATATCTTTTTCTACTTCCCCATTATTGGGTTGTTGATTATTTTTATCTTCACTCATTTTTACATCCCCCATTATATTTTATATATTTAAATCGTAATGTCATTATATAACATGTTTATTAATCAGACAATTATAAGTTGTTACACTTTTAAGCCAGTATTTTATTCTCTTTAGGACAAATTAACTACACAGTCAAAAAAACGCTATAGCATAGACTAATTAGCACATCTATACTATAGCGTTTTATATATTTACTAATTTAATATATTATTCTAAGTTAAAGAATGATTTTCTGCCTCTGAATTCAGCAATATCTTCAAGTTGTTCTTCTATGCGAAGAAGTTGATTGTATTTAGCAACACGGTCTGAACGAGCTGGTGCACCAGTTTTGATTTGTCCAGCATTTACAGCTACTACGATATCTGCGATAGTATTGTCTTCTGATTCACCACTACGGTGTGAAACAACTGCTGTATAGCCTGCACGATTAGCCATTTCAATGGCATTGAATGTTTCTGTAAGTGTACCAATTTGGTTAACTTTAATAAGAATTGAGTTACCAACTTTTGCTTCAATACCTTTTTCAAGGATTGCTGTATTTGTAACGAATAAGTCATCCCCAACAAGTTGAATACGTTTACCAAGTCTATCAGTAAGCAGTTTCCATCCTTCCCAGTCATTTTCACCTAGACCATCTTCAAGGGAAATAATAGGGAATTTATTAACTAGGCTTTCATAGTAATCTACCATATCTTCTGAAGTACGTACGACTTCTTTGCCAGTCATTTGACTTTCACCTTTGAAGTAATATTTCTTATCCTCTTTATTATAAAGTTCTGAAGCAGCTGCATCCATTGCAATGAACATTTGTTCACCAGGTTTATACCCTGCCTTTTCAATAGCTTCTACGATGAGTGATAATACTTCATCAGCTGTTGCTAAGTTTGGTGCAAAACCACCTTCATCTCCTACACCTGTTGCAAGTCCTTTAGAATTGAGTACTTTTTTAAGTGTATGATAAACTTCTACACACATTTGAAGTGCATCTTTAAATGAAGTTGCCCCAACTGGCATAATCATAAATTCTTGAAGGTCTACAGTATTATCTGCATGTTCTCCACCATTTAAAATATTCATCATAGGCACTGGAAGCACTTTAGCATTGACCCCACCTAAATATTGATAAAGTGGTAATTTAAGTGCTTTAGCTGCTGCTTTAGCTACAGCCATAGATACTGCTAAAATCGCATTAGCACCAAGTTTAGATTTAGTAGGTGTACCATCTAAATCAATCATTGTTTGGTCAATTTTAGCTTGATCAATAGCATTCATACCAATAATAGCTTCTGCAATAATATTATTTACATTATCAACAGCTTTTGTAACACCTTTTCCCATATAACGAGAAGGATCTTCATCACGTAATTCAATAGCTTCTCTCTCACCTGTTGAAGCACCTGAAGGTACAATAGCTGATCCCACATAATCTCCTTCAACAACAACCTCAACTTCAATGGTAGGATTTGCTCTAGAGTCTAACACCTCTCTTGCAAATACATCTAAAATTTCAATATATCCCTTCATGAACATACCTCCATATGAATTATTATCTTCACGTATTTTTACCGAAAGAGCTGGTAATTATGCACAACTTATTTAGCTTTATTTCCCAGGAAATTCCCCACAAGATAACTAGTTCTCTCTTAATTATGTATTATTTGTCTTTACCGTATCTAGGTGATATTCCATACATTAACATTACACCATACTTAGGTGCTACGCCATATTTAAGCATTACGCCATATTCAGGTGCTACGCCATATTTAAGTGCTATGCCACCAAATAAATTACCACTAATTGCACCACCCATTACATCACGTAACTCTTTTTCTGTTGCTGTTTCAAATTTCTGTGCTTTTTTATTCATTACGACTTCCCCCATTCTTATAATATTGATACCTTATTTCATAGCTTTTCCTTCTTAAATAATGTATAAATAATTTATATGAAATAATAATATCCCTAATTAGCCTTAAGTAGTTCATAAGTCTCTTGATGCATCTTAATAAATCCAGCTTGTTTTTCTTCAGCTTTCTCAAATACCCTTAAGGCGTCTTCTATTTTACCTAGATTATATAAAGTTGCAATCCAATCTTCATAAGGTTCCATATCTTCTGCAGATGTTTCATTAGCAGCCATCTCTATATATTTTAACCCCTCTTCTACTTGATTCATTTGACAAAGGCATAGGCCTTTTCCTTTTTTAGCATATGTATCTGCTGGATTCACTTTAAGAACCGCTTCATTATATGCTAATGACTTTCCATATTTACCTAAACTATAATATATAAATCCAGCTACAGAATAAAATTCTTCTGATGTTTCACCTAGTGCTTCTAGTTTTTCTGCCACTAGTTTTGCCACTTCATATTCTCCTGTTTTTGCAAGCCCATAAGCTGTCCCTAAAAGTTCATTTCTATCTTCTTTTTGCTCTATAATCTTCTTACATTTTTTAAGTCTTAATGAATATGCACAATACTCATTTTCACCATATACATCACCTTGCATAGTTATTCTTGTATTTGAACATCCCCCTAAGCAAGTCTCCCCATGCATACATTCTTTACATTGACCACTCAGTTTATCCTTGCTCATCTTTCTAGACCAACTAAAACTTTCTTCATCTTCCCATATACTTCTGAGCGTTCTTTCTCTGATACTTCCTTCTATGAAATCTCTATCTCTAATAGATGTACATCCTAAGATTTCACCATTTTGTAGAATACCAAATCCATGTTTACCCGCGCCACATCCTGACCAAACAATTGGTTCATCACTTCCTAAAATCATACCACGTAATATACTGTCTTTATCTGTATAATACCCTACACAATCTGCTGGATATACTTTCATTTCTCCTTGATTTAATTTACTGTACATAAAGTCTAACAAATCTTCTACCTGCTCTGGATCTAAAATCAAGTCACTTTGCTCTTTTAAATTTCCCATAGGTAACCCAATTTGTAATTGCCATAGCTTAACATTCTTTTCTTTAAGCACTTCATACATGGCCTCTAAATCATTAATATTTCCCTTTGTTACAGTTGTAATAACCGCAGTTGTTGCATTTTTTCTATCCATGAGTTCTAAGGTTTTCATATCTCTTTCAAATGAACCCGGTCTTCTCATATAATCATGTTTTTCCCCTAATCCATCA